>NZ_CAUFYA010000011.1:0-114732 GCF_959596855.1 uncultured Butyricimonas sp. | reverse complement strand
TGTATTCATGAAAACGTTCGTCGTAATCCTTTATCGTCAGGTATCCGCTTTGGTAAATCAATGGAATCGGATTATTCATGGTCACCCGGTATTCCGTGAATGCCGATTCCGGTACATTTACCCCGTCAATTAATTCCCGGATGTCGAAATCACTTTTTTTCAGTAACTCCACGAGGAATGTCGGAGTGCCCGTGTGGAACCAATAATTGCCGTATTCTTGCTTGCTGAAACAACTCAACACGCTGAACGGGTTGAATATTCCGGCCCCTTGCGGGTGGAAGTGATATATTTAGATAGAATGATTTCTCCCCACTTGCCAACGCTTCGTTAATTGCTAAATCGGCAATCATTGAATCACTAAATCCAAGAACTCCCTCCCCCCTTCGGGGTATTGAGTCCGGAAACCGGTCTCGAACTGGCTCTTGTTCGACAGACAACGAGCAAGCTCTCTGTCTGTTCTCGCTTACTCGCCAGTTTCCCTCTATAAACAGAGGGAGAACTAGTTACTCTCTCCGCTTTAGGAAATTTTTATTTATAGCTATCTGGATTAATAATCTCTTTTAACGTGAAAAAAGATGTGTATATAGCCCTTAATAGTCCGTATTCCAACCCTATTACTAGGGTAATAATCTCTCCTCTCCAGAGCCTCTTCGTTTCTCAAATAGAGCAGAAATATTCCCGTGTATTTGTGCTCTGAAGAAGGTCTGGCAGGGCTACGAAAGAGGGGTATTATATCCTTGGGAATACGATTGATTTTCAGTGTGATTTCATCGAGAAGCTAAGGTAATCCTAGGGTAATACTACCTCAACTTGCTTACAAAACACTTTTAACTCGGTTACAAAATTGTTTGCCGACGGGGACGTAAGAGGTTTGTAAGTAGGTTGTAACTATGTAGAGGTAGTATTACTTTAGGATTACCTTGGGATGATTTTAGGATACTTGTATCAAGAGTTCCAGATTTTCCATGAGTATTCGGCTTGGAGATGTAGCATTTCCAGACCGTTGTGGACTTTGGCTCCTTGTTGTATGCCTTTTTGCATGAACGTGGTGACGGCGGGGTTGTAAACCAGATCGAAAAGATAGTGATCGGGCGTGAGGTGTTCGTAGGGGATAGGGGGGCAATTTTCCACGTGCGGCCATGTTCCGAGCGGGGTGGTGTTGACAATCAGAGGGGTTTTGTCCAGTTGACGGATGATTTCCGGGTAACCGATTTCTATTCCCGTGGGGGTGCGGCTGACGGAAGTGACGGCAACACCCAATGAGGTCAAGGCATATTTGACGGCTTTTGCCGCTCCTCCGGTGCCCAAGATGAATGCCCGTTCCGGCACATGGGGAATGAAGTGAAGTAATGAATCCCGGAATCCTGCCATGTCCGTGTTGTGCCCGGTGAGGGAGAATCCGGCAGGCGTATGCTCGACTTTTACCGAGTTGACGGCACCGATAGCCCGTGCCTCGTCGCTGATATTGTCAAGGAAAGGGATGATTTTCTCTTTGTAGGGAATGGTTATAGCGAATCCTTTCAAGTCAGGAGTTTCCTCGATAATTCGGAACATTCGGGAGATGTCTTCCAATTCGAAATTCCGAAATTCGGCATTTATTTTTTCTGCTTTGAATTTTTCCGTGAAATAGGTTTTGGAAAACGAATGTCCCAATGGAAAACCGAGGAGGCCGAAAAGATTCATGAGATTTATGATTTACGATTTATGATTTACGATTTTAGTTGTAAGTATAGTCAACAATTTATGAGACTCAATCTAAAATCGTAAATCTAAAATCAAAAATTATTCAGTTTTAGGTTTTAGTGTTACGGCCAATTTTTCAATCCCCCAGATGAGGAGAAAACCGATAAGGCACATCAAGAGTACATGCCACGTGAGCGGATCATTTCCCGCTTGTTCGAAAGTTCCCGGGAGAACGTTTCTCTCGATCTCGAAAGAAGTGCCGTTGATTAATTCCGTGTCGGTAAGTTTCCAAGGCCATATTTTGTTTAAGGAACCTACCATGAAACCGGTCAACAGGGCGACAGTCATGCCGTGGTAGTTTTTCAATAACCACGAGAGCAAGTGCGAGAAGGATATAATTCCGGCAACAGCTCCTACCAAAAACACGAGTAATATTCCGATATTGAAGTCACTCACGGCGGTGATGATGTACTCGTATTTACCTAATAATAATAGTATGAACGCTCCCGATATTCCCGGAAGGATCATGGCACAGATGGCGATAGCCCCGGATAAGAGGACGAACCACCATGTTTCCGGTGTGCTGGTGGGGGTTAGTACGGTGATCGTGTACCCGACAACGGCTCCCACGACCAACGAGGTGATGGTAAACAAATCCCATTTTTTTACTTCCTTGGAAACGAGTAGTGCCGAGGCTATAATGAGCCCGAAGAAAAAAGACCAGATGTAGAGAGGATGGAATTCTAGTAGATATTTCATCAATTTTGCCAACGAGAATATGGATATTGCGATTCCCGCGACCACGGAAACCAGAAAATTACCGTTGATATGCTTCCAAAATTCTTTGAATTTGAATGTTCCCAAAAGACGCAATGCCTGTAAGTCGATGGAACGGATGGAATTGATTAATTCTTCGTAGATACCGGTGATAAATGCTATTGTTCCCCCTGATACGCCGGGAATAACGTCGGCAGCACCCATGGCACATCCTCTCAGCACTAGTAGTAGATAGTTTTTTTTCTTCTCCATGAACGAATTTATGATTTATGGTTTATGATTTTAGATTTACGATTTATGATTTCATTCAAAAAGAATCGTAAATCATAAATCGTAAATCATAATTTTTTTATTCGATTTTGAACACGTTGCGATGTTCGAAACGTAACAAGTCAAAGACGGTTTTTACCGGGGTGAAGGTGGATAGCGGAACTTCAACAAACACGGTATTCCAGTTTGCCATCGCTCCATTCCACAACCCGGGAAGTTCTTGTACTTGTATGTCTTTTCCCTCGAAAGATTTATTGGTAATGAATCCTTGTGTGTTATCAATAAAGTCTTTCAGATCGTACTTTTTACCTTTGTAGTTATACGTGCAACACACGATATCTACCGGGTTAAAGTGGGTCGATTGGGTGAATATTTTTTTCTGGTTCTTGTCTTTTTGGTTCACCTGTGCACTTTCCACGATCATCAAGCGTTTCCCGTGTTCAGCATCTTCCACCCAGAAGGGACCGCCACCGGATTCACCTTCATTCTTAACCATCCCGCATACCCGTAATGGACGGTCGAGCAGGTTTTTCAAGTATTTTGCCCTTTCTTTCAAATTAGGGTGAACGAGGTCTTCCTTGGGTTTGTAACCGAGATTGTCATAGATAAATTGTTCGATTTCGTTCAGATTCTCTTCGGTAATACTGCTTTTCTTGTTCAAAATCTTCATGTAATCGAAGATTCTGGCTTGTGTTTTTAACAGAACCCCGGCGAGTATCTTTTTGTATTTCACGGTGTCTGCCTTGTTGCGATCGGGAGTAACGTTGTCGATGTTTTTGATAAAGATGAGGTCTTCTTTCAGATCGTTCAAGTTGTGAATCAAAGCACCGTGTCCCCCCGGGCGGAATACGATGTTACCATCGTTGTCCCGTAGCAGGTCTCCTTTCGAATCCAGACTGACCGTATCGGTCGAGGGCGATTGGATGGAGAACGTGATGTCGTACTTGAGATTGAATTTTTTCTGGTAATCTTTGAGCACGTGTTTCAAGAGGGCTTTGAATTTGCCCATGTGTTCTTCGGATACCGTGAAATGGATATGTGCCATTTTGCCGTCATTGGCATAAAGGGCGGCTTCAACCAAGTGTTCTTCCACGGCGGTACGGATGTGATCTTTATATATATGGAAATCGATCAGTCCCTTGGGCGTGGAATTATAGTTTAATCCCTTATCTGTCAAGATATATTCCAATATCGTGATGAGTTCGTTTTTCCAGAGAAGTTTGTCCAGATCGAAACGGTCTTTGTAGAGAGCTTCTTTCAAGTGGGTGTAAAAGGGAAACTCTTTTAGTTTTTCGAAGAAGGAGAATATGCTTCCCGGTTCTTTGTGCAACCGGAAATTCAGGTAGTCTTCGTCACTTCCCGTGTAGGTGTTTAAAAATGAATTTAATGTTTTGAACATACGAGAAGCGGAACCGGATGCCGGAACCATCTTCATGATTTTCAATGTGTTTCTTTTTTCCTCGAAGATGCGAATGAATTCATCAGCCTGTTCGTCATTCAGACTATGGATCCCGTTACCTATTGTCGCCGCATCTCGGATTTGCACAAAATTGAAACCGTTCTTGAAGTTTTCAAGTTGGCTATCAATTTGTTCGGGCTTAATCCCCCTGCGCTTAAATTGCTTGAGATCACTTTTCGTGTACATAATTTCGGGTTTGTAGGTTATGTAATAATCCGGCAAGTTACGAATTTTTTTTACAAAAAGCAATTTATTACTTTTTGTGTTACAGGTTACAAGTTGAGCCTTCGGCTCTGCAGGTTGCAGGTTTGTTGTTATTGTTTTTTGAACTTGTAACTTGTGAACCTGTAACTTGTAACATGGCGAAGACGGCAATTAGTTGTCGTCTTCGTCATATAGTTCTTCTTGATTTTCTAGCTCGGTTTCAAAGAAATCTTCTGCTTCTTCAAGTAGAGACTCGATATCGTCCGTGCAAAGAGGTTCTTCGTCAATCCAGTAAATTTTTTGGTTGCTGTAGAAACCGTCTATGTCACATTGGATAATGCATTGAGGCTTTTCCGTGTGCACCACGTACACGAGATCGGGTGCTTCTTGGGAATTGTCCGCAATTAGAAATTTTGGTAACATGGTGTTATACTGTTTTAAAGTTTACGCGGCAAATATAGGAATAATTGAAAATCGAATATTGAAAATCGAAAATTATTTTAATGGAGGAGTTGAATAGAGAAAAAGATGTATCTTTAGGGCGAGAAATGGATTAAACGATTTCTTGATTGAGTGATTTGGAGATTTAAAGAATATGATAGCAGAAGGATTATTATCGAATGTGGTTCCGTTATTGAAAAAGAACGATACATGCGCCCAAGCACTGGGGTGGATGGATTTGTTCCGGGTATCCCATTTGCCGGTGGTTGAAGGAAGTTCTTACGTGGGTTTGTTATCAGATGAAATCATGTACGCGCACGGGTGTTTGAATGATCCGATCAATAGTTTGGAGATACCGAGAGAATCGACATTCGTGTACGATGATATGCATATTTATCACGTGATCGAGGTCGCGTCTTCCTTGGGATTGTCAATAGTTCCTGTTTTAAGCCGGAAAGAGGTTTATCAAGGTGCTATTTTGTTGTCGGATATTTTGCATAGCGTGGAAAAAATGTTGTGCGTGGATGACGCGGGTGGGATTATCGTGTTGGAGGTGAATAAAATTGATTATTCGTTGGCCGAGGTGGCGCAGATCGTGGAATATAATGAAGCCAAGGTGTTGAGTTGTTTCGTGACATGCACCCCGGACTCGAACAAGGTTGATATTACTGTCAAGGTGAATACGCCTAGGATTGAACCGATTCTGGATACCTTTGTCCGTTATCGTTACGTGATAAAAAGTACTTTTGTGCTGGGTGAAGATGTCAATGATGAATTGCGTGACCGCTATGGGCAGTTGATTAAGTTTATGGAAATGTAGAAAATTTAAAGTTTAGAATTGAAAGAGAGTTGGTTCGTGGAGGTGGAATCTAAAATTTAAGATCTAAAATAAATTAGATGTGTCTGAAAATTAATAGAGTGGCTATATACGGACGAGTGATCCATGAGGATTTTTTTCCTTATTTCAAGCAAATGTTACGTGATCTGGATGAGCGTGGCGTGAAGTTGTCTTGTTATCGGCCGTTTTTTGATTTCTTGAGTGAGAGGTGGGATGTTCATTCTTATTTTCAATCTTTCTATGATACGGATTTGGAGCCGGATACCGATATTTTATTTAGTGTCGGGGGGGACGGTACTTTTTTGGATTCAGCGGTCCGGGTGAAAGATTCCGGGGTACCCGTGCTTGGTATAAATAGCGGTAGGCTGGGATTCCTTGCCAATATCGCCCAAGAGGAGATTCCTCAGGCTATACAGTGGTTGTGTGCCGGGAAATGCGAGGTAGAGCAGAGAGCTTTGGTGAAATTGGAAATGGAAGACAATCCGTTCTCTAATTTTAATTATTCTCTGAACGAGATCAGCGTGCAGAAAACGGAACGCTCTTCTTTATTAAAGGTACACGCTTATATCGGGGGGGAATATCTCACGACGTATTGGGCGGACGGCTTGATAGTGGCTACTCCTACCGGTTCGACGGCTTACTCTTTAAGTTGTGGCGGTCCGATTATTTCCCCGAGTTCGGATAATCTGATTATTACTCCGGTAAGCCCTCATAACCTGAATATGCGTCCTTTGATTTTGCCCGGTGACGTGAAGATTCGTCTGAAAGTGGAAAGTCGCTCGGGTGATTTTATGGTGAGTGCCGATTCCCGAACTCGGACAGTGCCGGATCATTACGAATTATTTATCTCTTCCGGGGATTTTAAAATAAACGTGGTAAAGATGCCCGGGCATAGTTATTACGAGACGTTGAGAAATAAATTGAATTGGGGGGAAGACAAGAGGAATAAGAAGATTTAGTGATTCAATGATTGGCGATTACGTGATTAAAGAAAAACAAGTAATATAAAGATAAGGAAAACGTTATTAAATAATGAGTTGAAGAACGAGAATGTATTATTATTATGAGTAGAGAGAATATACCAGAGCACGTGGCAATTATTATGGATGGAAATGGCAGATGGGCAAAACAGCGGGGATTGGAAAGATGGGAAGGACACAAGGAAGGCGTGGAAGCTGTGAGGAGAGTTCTTGAGGCTGCCGGGAATGCCGGAGTGAAGTATTTGACTTTATACGCTTTTTCGATAGAGAATTGGAATCGGCCGAAAGAGGAGGTGGATGTTTTGATGGGTTTGATGGTGGATGCTATCGTCGCGGAAACGGATAATTTGATGAAAGAGGGTATACAAGTTCGGGCTATCGGGAATTTGACGGATTTGCCGGACAAGGTGCGACAAAAGTTGAACGGGTTGATAGAGCAGACTGCTTCCAATCATCATTTGACGGTGGTGCTTGCCCTAAGTTATGGTGCAAGGTGGGAAATATTGAATGCCGCGAAACAGTTGGCAAAAGATTGCCAGACGGGTAAAGTGAAAGATGTAGAGGCGATTACAGGGGATGTTTTTTCCGATTATTTGACAACGGCGGGGATTCCTGATCCGGATTTATTGATTCGTACGAGCGGTGAATGTAGGCTCAGTAATTTTCTTTTATGGCAATTAGCGTACACTGAACTATATTTTCTTGATAAATTTTGGCCTGATTTTGAAAAAGAAGACTTATATTTGGCCATTCGTAATTTTCAAAAAAGAGAGAGACGATTCGGTATGACCGGAGAGCAACTAAAAAAGTGACTCAAATGACAGGAAAAATAACGCTTGTATTAATATTTATATTGTGTATTTGTGGAGCAAAAGCTCAAGTTGCAGATACTGTGCAGCAACAAGTTGATATCTATTATTCTTCCCCGAAGACCTATGAATTGGCAGGGGTAAAGGTTGTCGGCGGAGATTATGACGGGTTGGCATCCATAGCCGGGTTGACGATAGGAATGCCTATTCAAATTCCGGGTGAAACGATAACGAGAGCGATCAAGAGGCTTTACGATCAAGGTTTGTTTTCGAATATATCCATTGCTGTCGACCGGATTGAAGATGACAAGGTATATTTGACCATGTACATTCAGGAACGGCATAAGCTTTCGAAGATCAATTACATCGGTTTGAAGAAATCCGAGGAAAACAAGATCAAGGAAAAAATGAACTTGGGAGTGGGGTCGCAGGTCACGGATTTCATGAAGACGACCTTGAAAAGCCAAGTCGAGAAATACTTGAAAGAGAAAGGATATTATAACACGAATATCAAGATTATTCAACGGGATGATCCAAAAGAGAAGAATTACGTGGTTCTGGATGTCATCGTGGAGAAACACAATAAAATAAAGATTGCCGACATTATCATTAACGGAAACGAACAAATGAAAGATGGTCGTCTGAAAGCTGCCATGAAGAAGACGAAAGAAAAATCATTGGTTAATTTCTTTAAATCGTCAAATTATATCGAGAAGAATTATGACGAAGATAAGTATCATCTTGTCGATAAATATAACGAGAAAGGTTTCCGCGACGCGGTGATTGTTTCCGATAGTGTTGTCCAGATATCCCCGAAACGGGTGAAGATCTATATTGATGTGCAGGAAGGAAATAAATACTATTTCAATAATATCTCTTGGGTAGGTAATACAATATATGATTCAGAGACGTTGAGCCGTATATTGAATATCAAAAAAGGAGATGTATATAATAGTAAGTACTTGAACGAACGTATTACCACGGACGAGGATGCCGTATCCAATATATACCAGAATAACGGGTATTTGTTCTCTCGTCTGATGCCGATCGAAACTATCGCAGGTGAAGATTCTATCAATCTGGAAATCCGTGTTGCCGAGGGTACTCAGGCCACGATTAACAAGGTGATTATTCAAGGTAATAACCGTACGCATGAGCACGTGATTCGTCGGGAATTGTACGTGTACCCGGGTGAGTTGTTCAGCCGTGAAGATATTATACGAAGCGCACGTGAATTGGCGAATATGGGACATTTCGATCCGGAACAAATAGCACCGGACTTGGTGAATGTTAATCAGGAAGCGGGAACAACGGATGTCATATTCAAGTTAGTCGAGAAAGCGAATGATAAGATCGAGCTTTCGGGAGGTTGGGGAGCCGGTATGATCATCGGTTCGGTAGGATTGACCTTCACGAACTTCTCTATCCGTAATATTTTTAATTGGGATACTTATCGTCCTCTTCCGCAGGGTGACGGTCAGACTTTCAGTTTGAAGGCCCAGACGAACGGTAAATATTATACTTCATTCAGTTTATCATTCCGTGAACCTTGGCTGGGAGGAAAGAAACCGAACTCGTTGAGTGTTTCTTTGTATTTCTCTCGTCAGACAGGTTATTCCAGTAGTTACCGGAATTCTTATTACGCTCAGGCGGCGAACGCGTCCGACTATTACGACACCCGTCAGTTGATGCTTACTTATGGATTCAGCGTGGGATTGGGACGTCGTATCAAGTGGCCGGATGACTGGTTCACGATGTATAACGAGATTTCATTCCAGAGATATCAGTTGAAGAATTGGCCTTATTATATATTTAGTAACGGAAATTCGAACAACCTTTCTATTGCCACGGTGATCAAACGGAGTTCTATTGATAACCCCTTGTTCACGAAAAGAGGTAGTGAGTTTACCTTCTCGTTGGCATTGACTCCGCCTTATTCTTTGTTCTCCAGCCGTCATTTCGAGGCAGAGAAAGATCAGATTAAATACAGGTGGATCGAGTACCACAAATGGAAATTCAGTGGAAAGATTTTCACTCCTCTGACTCATAGCGAGAAACGTCCTTTGGTACTTTATGCTTCTGCCCAGTACGGTTATTTGGGACACTATGATAAAAACCGGAAGTCTCCGTTCGAGGGATTCGAGATGGGAGGTGACGGAATGTCCGGTTATAGTTTGTACGGACGTGAATATGTCGGTTTGCGCGGTTACGAGAACGGATCATTGACGAACGCGGGTTCCAGCTTTATGGCTCCGCAAGGGTCTGACGCCAGCTTGTATTCCAAGTTCACGCTTGAATTACGTTACCCGATCTCTTTGGCTCAGTCGGCAACGATCTATGCTTTAGGGTTCTTGGAAGCAGGTAACTCGTGGTACGAACTGAAGGATTTCGAACCGTTTAACTTGTATCGTTCTGCGGGAGTCGGTTTGCGCGTATTCCTGCCGATGTTCGGTTTGCTCGGTATCGACTGGGGATATGGATTTGATGATGTACCCGGACGCTCCGGTGTCGGTGGTTCACAATTCCACTTTGTGTTGGGACAAGAATTCTAATATTTTAGATTTACGATTTCAGATTTTAGATTAATTTTTCACTTGAATCATAAATTGTAAATCATAAATTGTAAATTATAGCATAC
The DNA here is from genome assembly GCF_959596855.1 of uncultured Butyricimonas sp. Taxonomy (NCBI): domain Bacteria; kingdom Pseudomonadati; phylum Bacteroidota; class Bacteroidia; order Bacteroidales; family Odoribacteraceae; genus Butyricimonas; species uncultured Butyricimonas sp. The sequence continues at coordinate 104,633 of NZ_CAUFYA010000011.1, read as the reverse complement.
ATTATGTATGCAGGCTAGGAATGGGAAATTAATTTTATTATTTTTGTGAGACATTTTAAAGACAAACATTATGAAGAATACAATTAAATTATTTGCCTTGGTGGCATTTATATTTGTAGCATTTGCTACTTCTGCTCAAACGGCAAAACCGATCAAATTAGGTCATCTTGACGTGCAAAAGTTGATGACAATAATGCCAGACTCAAAGAAAGCAGAGGAGGCGTTGCAAGCTAAACAGGCAGAGATTGAAAAAGAATTAAGATCTATGACTGATGCATATCAAAAATTGGTGCAAGAATATCAAACTAATGAAAAAACGTATACGGATTTGACTCGTGCTAATAAAGAGCAGGAAATTAGAAGTTTGGGAGAGAGAATTCAAAGTTTCCGAGAATTGGCTGATCAACAAATGCAAGAAACTTATGGCAAGTTGATGAATGAAATTATGGAGAAAATAAAGACTGCTGCACAAGCTGTTGGAAAAGAGAATGGTTTTACCTATATTTTTATAGCTATGCCTTCTCCGACCCAAGGTGGTATTTTATATGCGGCAGATAATAGCGAAGATGTGTTACCACTAATGAAGAAAAAATTAGGAATCCTTTAATATGGAGGCTGTCTTACGACAGCCTTTTTTATGATACATACCATTTAAATTCTCCTGCTTCTTTTTTCTCTGGGGTAGTGTTTTGATAAAAACCCTTGAACACAACACTTGTTAAATAAGTCTGGACTCCCGTTCCATCATCATAATTTAGAAGAACATAGCCTAGAACAGTAAAGTTGAAATATGAATTGTCACCATATGTAACAAATCCTTGGTTATGGGTATAACGGATTACACGAGAATCCCTTCCTACAGTCGGAGGTAGTTCGTAACTAGTCAGTACTTGGGGAGTTCCTGTTGACCAAAATCTGAATTCAATACAAATATTGGTTAAGTAATACGAGATAGGATAACCGCCGACGAGTATCAGATCCTCCACTATTCCTTTACGATATGTTCCGCTTGATGGATAGGGATCTGTTCCCATATCTACAATATGTCCTCTTGATAAATTGGGCGAAATATCAATTATTTTTCCATTGCTATTTTTTCCGATGTTTTGGAACTGTTCAAGAATTTCTTTCATTTCTTTTAATGATAGTGGGTGTAAAGAATCTGAAGAAATGATTTGTTCTGCTAATTCTAAGTTATATTGCTTAACAAGACTTTCTATCGTTAGTTTGCTGTTATCAAAATCGAACTCTTTTCCCGTTGTGCAACTTACCATACTTAATAGTATCAATACGATTGCGAATGATTTTGTTGATTTCATATCATTATATTTTAATTAGTGGATAATGTATGTAAATTTATGAAAATAATCTGAAATATCAAAAGAGCAATAGAAGGGAATATATTAATTTTACTTTGTTGTATGTTCTTATTTATAATTAGAAATGTTGCATTTTCGTAGCTTGCAAAAGTATTGAACTTTATTAACAATTGAGAATAGCTAATATTTCTAAGTAATTTCTTGCAAAAAAATATTATCTTAGTCGCTATAATTAATAGTAAATTATGAAATGTCCGATAGGGGTGTTTGATTCTGGTTACGGGGGATTGACAATATTGAAAGATATTGTGAAAGAGATGCCGGAGTATGATTATATCTACTTGGGCGACAACGCTCGTACCCCTTACGGTACACGTTCTTTTGACGTGGTGTACAAGTATACGCGGGAAGCGGTGTTGAAATTGTTCGATATGGGATGCCGATTGGTTATCCTTGCCTGTAACACGGCTTCGGCAAAGGCGTTAAGGACAATACAACAAGTCGATTTACCGCGGATAGATGCCGGACGGAGAGTGTTGGGTGTCATCCGACCTAGCGTGGAGGCGGTCGCTGATTTTACGCGTAACGGGCATATCGGTGTACTCGCTACCTCGGGTACGGTGGCTTCCGAGTCTTATTTGCTTGAAATAGCGAAAATCCATTCTGGAAAAGGATTTGAAGTGACGCAACAAGCCTGTCCGATGTGGGTGCCTCTCGTTGAAAATAACGAGATTGATTCCCCGGGGGCAGCTTTTTTTGTGCAGAAATATATAGATCTTTTAATGCAAGCGGATCCCATGATTGATACGGTTGTACTGGCATGTACACATTATCCTCTTTTGCGCGGGGTAATTGACCGTTTTATTCCCCGGGGAGTAAAAGTTATTCAGCAGGGAGAGATCGTGGCCCGGAGTTTGAAAGACTATTTATATCGTCATCCTGAAATGGAAGGAATGCTTTCACGAGGGGGACAAGTGGAGTTCCTTACCACTGAAAAAGGAGGGATGTTTGATAAAATGGCAGCTTTATTTATGCAGGCGGATGTGGTGTCGCGGCATATAGAAATATAAGATTTACGATTTATGATTTACGATTTATGATTCGAGGGACAGGGAGTGGGCAGAAATCTAAAATCTGAAATCAATAAATCTAAAATTGGAGACGGTTATGAACGAGCAGGAAATGATTAACGCGGCTTTCGAGGATTTGTTACAATCTTTGCGAAAGGGAACGACAGAAGAGAGTATAAAATTAATTCGCACGGCTTTCGAGTTTGCCCGGGAAGCTCATCAAGGGGTAAAACGGAAGTCGGGTGAGCCTTATATATTGCACCCGATCGCGGTAGCGAAGATTGCGGCTAAAGAGATCGGTTTGGGAACCAAGTCGGTTATCGCCGCGTTATTGCATGATGTCGTGGAGGATACGGACTACACGGTAGAGGATATTGCCAATTTGTTCGGGGCGAAGATTGCTTCTTTGGTGGACGGGTTGACCAAGATCAGTGAAGTTATGGGAAGTGATACCACCAAGCAGGCAGAGAGTTTCCGGAAAATGATACTGACTCTGGCGGATGATGTACGTGTTATTCTGATCAAGATTGCCGACCGTTTGCACAATATGCGCACGTTGGATGCTATGCCGGAACACAAGCAGGTAAAGATTGCTAGTGAAACCTTATATATATACGCTCCTTTGGCTCACCGGATGGGATTGCACGCCATCAAGACGGAGTTGGAAGATTTGAGTTTAAAATACGAAAATCCGCTTGAATATCAGGAGCTGGAAAAGAAAATTCATGCTTACCGGGACGAGAATACCGGGTTATACCAACAGTTCATAGCCCCCATTCGGGAACGCCTGACGGAAAGCGGTTACCAGTATGATATCACTGCCCGGACAAAGAGCGTGTATTCGGTGTGGTCTAAGATGCAGCGCAGGCATATTTCTATCGAGGAAATTTATGATTTACTTGCCGTGCGTATCGTGTTTGAGCCCAAGGACAATCAGCCGGAGAAATGGCAATGCTGGAATATTTATTCTTTGATTACGGATATGTATAGCCCGAAGCCGGAGAGAATCCGGGATTGGGTGAGTGTACCCAAGGCAAACGGTTACGAGGCATTGCATCTGACGGTCATGGGACCCGGAGGTAAATGGATAGAGGTGCAAATTCGTTCCCGGAGGATGGATGAAATCGCGGAAAAGGGGTTAGCAGCCCACTGGAAATATAAAGGTGATAATGCCGAGGCAAGCAACGAGGTGGATAAATGGTTGGCGGGGATTAAAGAGATGCTGGAACAGCCCGGAACGGATGCTTTGGAGTTCTTGGACGAGTTCAAGCTAAATCTTTTCGCTAAAGAAATTCGGGTTTTCACTCCTAAGGGAGATATGAGAACCTTACCGAAGGGAGCGACTGTGTTGGATTTTGCTTATGATATTCACACGGAGATCGGGAACTCCTGTATCGGTGGAAAGGTTAATCATAAATTGGTGCCGATGAGCCATGTGCTGCAAAGCGGGGATCAGGTGGAGGTGTTGACAAGTGATAAACAGAAGCCGCAGAGTGATTGGCTGGACTTTATCGTGACGGCAAAGGCGAGGAATAATATATTGATGATTTTCCGTCGGGAGAAAAAGGAACAGGTGAAGATCGGAACGATGATGTTCGAGAACCTGTTGGAAGATATGAAATTGCCTTTTGGTACGGAGAATCTGAACAAGGCTCTGCTGCATCTGAAATTGGATAATAAAGATGATCTTTATGTCAGTTTGGCGAAAGGGAATTTGAGTGTCGAAGACGTGCGGAAGGCATTGAAGAAAAAGTCGGAGAATAAATTCGTGAAGTACTGGAAATTGCAGTTCTTCAAAAGCGATAAAGAGAAAGCCCCGGTCGAGAAAGAAGAAGGGAAGATCATTAATGACGTGACGGAAGATGCTTCGGATTTTATCATTGCTCCTTGTTGTCACCCGATTCCCGGTGATGATGTAGTCGGGATGAAGATCGAGGGAGATAAGATCACCGTGCACAAGCGTAAATGCCCGGAAGCCATACGACTGATGTCCAGTTACGGGGATAAGATTGTCCCGGTGAAGTGGGTTAGCCACAAGATCATGTCTTTCCTTGCGGTAATTAAATTGAACGGGATTGACAGTATCGGAATCGTCAGCGATATCACGATGATTATCTCGAAAGAAAGTAACGTGAATATGCGTACCGTGCATTTTGAGACGAAAGACGGGATATTCGAGGGAATGATTCATCTTTACGTGCATAACACTGCCGATTTGAACAATTTAATGATGAAAATCTCTTCTCTGAAGGGCGTCGAGAACGTTTCGAGAGTGGAGAATTTGGATGTCTAAATTAAATTTCGTCTAAATAGTGAGTTTTCTTCGGATAAAAGTTGTAACTTAGCCATGTTGTAAATTGAATTAGCTTTGGACTCAATGGAAAAAATAAAGGAGACGGTAAAAGAGATTTTTACCACTTACCTGCAACAGCAAGGACATCGGAAGACGCCCGAGAGGTATGCCATTCTGGATGAGATTTATTCACATGCCGGGCATTTTGATATCGAATCCCTGTACGTTTTTATGAAGAACAAGAACTACAGGGTAAGCCGTGCCACTTTGTATAACACGATCGATTTATTGTTGGAATGTAAATTGGTTATCAAGCACCAATTCGGGAATAATATCGCGCAGTTCGAACGGGCTTATAATAACAAGAAGCATGAGCATATCGTGTGCAAGATATGCGGAAAAGTGGAAGAGTTCTCGGATTCCCGCTTGGAGGAGATCGTGGAACACGTGGAGGAAAAATATGATTTTTCCGTGCATCATCACATGCTTTATATTTATGGGATTTGTCACGCTTGCAAGTTGGCGGGAAAGAAATAAATATTATTTTTGCATGTTTGTTTTTTAAGAAGTTAAAATTATATCAGATGAAAGTAGATGTATTGTTGGGATTGCAATGGGGAGATGAAGGAAAAGGGAAAGTAGTTGATGTACTGACCCCTAGGTATGATGTCGTGGCTCGTTTTCAAGGAGGACCTAATGCTGGTCATACACTTGAATTTGAAGGGCAGAAATATGTACTTCGTTCCATCCCGTCCGGGATATTTCAAGGGGATAAGGTGAATATTATCGGTAACGGAGTGGTAGTTGATCCAGCTTTGTTTAAAGCGGAGGCCGAGGCTTTGGCCGCTTCCGGACATGATCTCAAAAAGAAACTTCATATATCAAAGAAAGCACACTTGATTCTGCCGACGCACCGGTTGTTGGATGCAGCTTACGAGGCAGCCAAAGGGGACGCGAAAGTGGGGACTACCGGAAAAGGTATCGGACCGACATACACGGATAAAATCAGTCGTAACGGTGTGCGCGTGGGAGATATCCTGCATGATTTCGAGAATAAATACGCTCGGGCAAAAGCTCGTCACGAACAGATATTGAAAAGTTTGAATTTCTCTTATGACCTGACGGGGATGGAGAAAGAATGGATGGAAGGTATTGAATACTTGAAGCAATTCCAACTCGTGGATAGCGAGCATGAAATAAATCGATATTTGGATGACGAGAAATCAATCTTGGCGGAAGGTGCACAGGGAACGATGTTAGATATCGATTTCGGTTCTTATCCTTTTGTGACTTCTTCCAATACGGTATGTGCCGGTGCTTGTACCGGGTTGGGAATAGCACCCCATCGTATCGGTGAAGTGTACGGAATTTTTAAAGCATATTGTACCCGCGTGGGAAGCGGACCTTTCCCGACAGAGTTGAGTGACGAAACAGGCGAGAAATTGTGTGACTTGGGACACGAGTTCGGTTCCGTAACCGGACGCAGACGTCGTTGCGGTTGGGTAGATCTGGTAGCTTTAAAATATGCCATCATGATTAACGGGGTGACTCAACTGATCATGATGAAGAGTGATGTGTTGGACTCCTTTGACACGATACAGGCTTGCGTGGCTTACGAGGTAAACGGGGAGGAAGTTGATTATTTCCCCTTCGATATCACGGAAGGTGTAAAACCGATTTATACCGAATTGCCGGGATGGAAATGCGATATGACCAAAATGACTTCGGAAGATGAATTTCCGGAAGAATTTAATAATTATCTGGCATTCCTTGAAGAAGAAACCGGAGTGCCTATCAAGATTGTATCCGTGGGACCCGACCGGGGACAAACGATCGAGAGATATACAGAATAGTCCGTAAGGTCTAAAGTCCATAAGGTCTGTAAGGTCAGAAAGATGACTTTATGGACCTTATGGACTTTATAGACTTTCGACTATGTAGTATATACCTATTCCCGCCAGATACCCGAGAGTAGCAATCCATGTAATGTGCTTGAGGTACCATGTGAAATTGATTTTTTCCATACCCATAACAACTACTCCCGCGGCAGAACCGATAATCAGAATACTGCCGCCTATACCGGCACAATAGGCGAGGAGTTCCCAGAAAGTTCCGTCCGTGGTGAAATTCATCATATAAGCGGAGAGGTGTGTACCGTCGGCATGGGTAAGCGGATACATCCCCATGGCTGCCGCCACGAGAGGAACGTTGTCAATGACGGAGGAGAGAAAGCCGATAATCGTGTTGATAAAATAGACATTGTGTATTCGATCATTCAAGAAAGTTGCCATTTGGTCTAAAATTCCCACGACTTGTAATGCGGCAACGGCCATTAATATTCCAAGAAAGAATAGTAGTGTGGAATAGTCAACTTTCGAGAGAATGGAAGGAATGCGATGCGTGTTTTCTTGCGTGACATTCTTTTTGCGGTTGTATAGCATCTCCGTGTATATCCATACACAACCTAATGCAAACATGATACCCATGAATGGTGGCAGGTTCGTGAGTTCCTTGAACACGGGAACGAAGATCAGACTGCCGATGCCTAGAGCGAGAATCGTGATTTGTTCTTTGTGTGAAATACCCGGGAGATTCGGACGAATATTGACGGATTGATCTTGAATTTCACCTTTCAACCAGAATGTCGCGATGCCGACGGGAATAAGTAGAGAAACCAGACTGGGTAGAAACAGGTGGCGGATAACGTTCATGGACGTGATATTGTTGTGAATCCATAACATGATCGTGGTCACGTCCCCGATGGGAGTCCATGCACCCCCCGCGTTGGCGGCAATAATGATGATACTGCCGAAAATCCAACGTTCTTGCTGATTTGTAACAAGTTGGCGCAGGAGCATAATCATCACGATAGCTGTCGTTAAATTATCCAGAACGGAAGACATGATAAAGGTGATGAATGCGATGAGCCAGAGTAGTTTCCGTTTGTTTCTCGTTGTGATGTGTTTGGTAATCAGATTGAACCCTTCATGCGTGTCTACCCATTCGACAATCGTCATGGCTCCCAGTAAATAGAATAAAATTTCCGAGGTATTCCCGAGGTGTTCTATAATTTGAGTATTTACATCCAGTTTTGTTTGAAACAAAGCGAATACCCATAACGTGATTCCCAAGATAAGAGCTATGGCGGTTTTGCTGACGCCGATTTGTCGTTCCAGTGCGATCAGAGTGTATCCGAGGATAAATGTGATAATGATGGTTAGTATCATGTCTGTGAACTTTTTGGACTGAATTGTATCTTTCATACGCAATTTTGCGTAGATTGGTTTATCTTTGTGGTGAACATGAGGTTAAAATAAAATGTAACACGATATGATGACATGGGATTTTTTCTTGCGGTTGTTGGTAGCCGGGATACTGGGGGCGCTGATTGGTTTGGATCGTGAGTACAGGGCAAAAGAAGCCGGATTCCGAACTCACTTCCTCGTTGCTTTGGGAAGTGCCCTGTTTATGATTGTTTCGAAATATGGTTTCTGGGATATCTTGGGGGACACGGGTATAGGACTCGACCCCAGCCGTATCGCGGCACAGGTGGTAAGTGGTATCGGTTTCCTTGGAGCGGGAACAATTATCATACAGAAATTATTTGTACGGGGATTGACCACTGCTGCCGGGATATGGGCAACTTCTGCTATCGGTTTGGCGGTAGGTGCCGGGCAATACTGGTTGGGAATATGCGCCATGTTATTAACATTGTTGGGATTGGAAGGTCTAGGGTATTTATTCCAGAAGTTCAGCCAACGGAATGTTTTGTTAGTGTTCACAACGTCAAGTCAAGAAGTAATAAAAGAGATAACCGACGAGATCAAACGGAAAAAACACCAGATAGGTTCTTACTCCACGGAGTCAGGTAAATTAGGGGATATAACCACTTACCGGGTAACTATGGTCATTCGGACGCATAAGACGGGAGATGAAACTTTATTGTTTCAATTCATTCAGCATCTTCCGGATGTGATTCTGGACAGAATGGAATAAAAAAGCGACCGAAAGGTCGCTTTTTTATTAGTTTCCATGTTTGGAATGTAATTTCAATCGCATCAGTCGGAGATCTTCTTCTGAATAGTCGCCGTCAAATTCATCGTAAGCGTCACCGATATTATCGCTTTTCGCTTCCATGAAATAATCCATGATTTCTTGTTGTTGTTCATCATCCAGAATCTTATTGATATAGTAATCAATATTCAGTTTTGTTCCGGAGAAGACGATGGCTTCCATTTCCTTGATGAGTTCTTCAAAAGTTAATCCTTCAGCAGAAGCGATGTCTTCCAAATCAATTTGGCGATCAATATTTTGAATGATATATACCTTGAATTTCGATTTGTTGGCAACTGTTTTTACAACCAGATCTTGGGCTCTTTCGATCTCGTTGTCTTCAACATACTGTTTGATGACCTCAACGAATTCCTGCCCGTACTTCTGGGCTTTTCCGGTACCGACACCCTGAATGTTGGCTAACTCTTCCAACGTGATCGGGTAATTGGTACACATGTCTTCCAAAGAAGGATCCTGAAAAATGACGTATGGCGGCAGGTTATTTTTCTTGGCAATCTTTTTCCGTAAGTCTTTCAGTATGGCAAACAGAGTGTTGTCAAGTGCTGATACACCTCCCTTTTCCTGAAGTTTCTCTTCAGATTCTTCAAAATTATGATCTTCCATCAGCATAAAGTCTTTAGGTTCCTTTAAAAACTCGTGGCCTTCTTTTGATAATTTGATGACCCCGTATTGTTCAATATCTTTCTCTATATAATTACTAATAAGCGCTCGTCTGAAAACCATGTTCCAGAATTGTGAACTTTTGTCGGAGCCGATACCAAAAGATTCCAGCTCGTCATGATGATACGATTTTATCATTGAATCGGTTTCCCCGATCAAGACTTTAACCAAATGGTCGACCTTGAATTTTTCTTTTACTTCAAGTACGGCGTTGAGCGCGTCAATCAAGAATTCCTTGCCCTCGAACTCTTTCTTCGGGTACAGACAATTGTCGCAGGCGCCACAATTCTCCTCATCGTAATTTTCCCCAAAATAGTGTAGTAACACTTTTCTCCGGCACAAGGATGTTTCGGCGTAAGAAACCGTTTCCATCAAGAGTTGCTTCCCGATTTCCTGCTCGGCAATAGGTTTGCCCTGCATGAATTTTTCCAACTTCTGAATATCTTTATAGCTATAGAATGTCAAGCAGTACCCTTCTCCGCCATCCCGTCCCGCACGTCCTGTTTCTTGATAGTATCCTTCCAGACTTTTAGGAATATCATAGTGGATCACGAAACGTACGTCCGGTTTGTCGATGCCCATACCGAAAGCGATCGTGGCTACAATCACGTTTACTTCCTCCATCAGGAATTTATCTTGATTGCTGCTACGGGCAGCGGCATCCATTCCCGCGTGATAACTGGCAGCTTTGATGCCGTTCACGCAAAGCAATTCCGTGAGTTCTTCCACCTTTTTGCGGCTCAGGCAATAGATGATACCGGATTTCCCCTCGTTGTTTTTTATAAACTTGATGATATCTTTGGCCGGATCAGTTTTAGGGCGAACCTCGTAATAAAGATTCGAACGGTTGAAAGAGGATTTGAAAACCTGAGCATCGAGCATATCCAGATTTTTCTGAATGTCGTGTTGTACCTTCGGGGTAGCCGTTGCCGTCAAGGCAATGATGGGGGCTTTCCCGATTTGTTCGACAATCGGTCTGATTTTACGGTATTCCGTACGGAAATCATGTCCCCATTCCGAAATACAGTGAGCCTCATCAACGGCAAAGAAAGAGATTCGAACTTTACGGAGAAATTCGACATTACTTTCCTTGGTCAAGGATTCCGGAGCCACGTATAGTAATTTGGTCTTCCCGCTTAGGACATCCTCTTTTACACTCAAGATGTCACTTTTACTGAGTGAAGAATTCATGAAGTGGGCAACCCCCTCTGACGCGCTGAAGGAACGCATGGCATCTACCTGATTTTTCATAAGAGCAATCAAGGGAGATATCACGATAGCTGTTCCGTCGAGTATTAGTGCAGGTAGTTGATAACATAAAGATTTACCCCCTCCTGTCGGCATCAAAACAAACGTGTTATTCCCGGCAAGGACATTCTTTATTATCTCCTCCTGATTCCCTTTGAAACTATCAAAGCCGAAATACTCTTTTAATTTAGCATGTAAATCTATCTGCAATCCCATTGTTTTATTTAAATTTTCACACACCCTGTTTTTAGACGGGTGCGCAAATTTATAACTTAATTTGTTTTTCCAAACAAAATATTCAATAATAAATCTATCACCACTCGTTTTTAAGCTATCACAAAAAATGATACTTTTGTCCCTAGTAAAGTTATAGCAAAAAATGATAAGTACAATAGTTTTTTGTTTTTTTTGCTTGGTTCATGGTGTTAAATAGAATAATTTTAATCGAAAGAGATGGTAGATATAAAAGCATTTGCGCGAAAAGTAATTCAGGATGAGACAGAAGCCATCCAAAATCTGGCAAACTACATAGATGATGATTTTGAGGCGGTCGTTAAGTTAATTTATGAGAGTAAAGGGCGTGTCATCATTACCGGGATAGGAAAGAGTGCGATTATCGCGACAAAAATCGTGGCAACGATGAATTCCACGGGTACTCCGGCGGTATTTATGCATGCCGCGGATGCTATTCATGGAGATTTGGGAATGATTCGGGAGGAAGATGTGGTGATTTGCGTGTCCAAAAGTGGAAATACACCGGAGATAAAAGTATTGATTCCCCTGATACGTAACAACGGAAACAAGAATATCATCGCGATGGTGTCCAATACAGACTCGTTTCTGGCGAAAAATGCGCTCTATATATTAAAGGCCAAAGTAGAAAAAGAGGCTTGTCCTTTAAATTTAGCTCCCACAAATTCAACTACGGCACAGTTAGTGCTGGGAGATGCATTAGCGATGTGTTTGATAGAATGTAGAAGTTTCTCTAGTAGGGATTTTGCCAGATATCATCCGGGAGGGACTCTTGGGAAACGGCTTTATACGCGGGTTGCAGACGTTTATGATGGTAGCAATCGACCGAATATCAAGAGCGAAGCCGGAATACGTCCGGTAATTCTAGCCATGTCGAAAGGGCGTCTGGGAGCCGTGGCGATCGTGGACGACGAAGAACATTTGCTCGGAATTATCACGGATGGGGACTTGCGACGGATGATGGAGAAGTACGAGGATGTCGACGGTTTGACGGCGGGAGATATCATGTCCGGAGCACCCAAAACGATTTCCGAGGAAGAGTTGGCTTATAATGCTTACCGGATGATGGAAAAAAATAGTATCACGCAGTTGGTGGTGGTAGATCGGGAGAATCACTATAAAGGAATGGTACACATACATGACATATTGCGCGAAGGAGTGGTATAATATTTGATTTTAAATTTTGAATTTTAGATTGAACGGAAGTCAGTTTGAATTTAAAATTTAGAATTTGAAATTTAAAATGGATAATTTCATGGGACGTGTAAAGTTGTGTTTATTATTTTTCTTGATGATATGGGTTTCTGTGTTGAACGCCCAGACAACAAAGGTGAGGGGAACCGTGACAGATGCGGAAACGGGCGAGCCGTTACCTATGGTGACCTTATTATTCGTGGGTACGACAATTGGTGTGACAACGGATTTTGATGGGAATTACTATCTCGAAACGCGGGAGAACGTGAGCGAACTTATGGCAGCGTACGTGTCATACGAGAAACAGACGAAGCCGGTCAATAAAGGTGCTTTTAACACGATTGATTTTAAACTGGTTCCGATTGTCACCGGTTTGGACGAAGTGAAGGTGACACCGGGAGAGAATCCCGCCCACGCGATATTACGCAACATTTCAAAGAACAAGAAAAGAAATAATCCGGCAGAAAAAGAGGCTTACAGCTACTCCACGTACACGAAAATGGAATTGGATGTGGCCAACTTGAAACCCCAGTTCAAGAATAAAAAGTTACAGAAGAATTTCGGGTTTATTTTCCAGTACATGGATACGTCCGCGATCACGGGAAAAGCTTATCTGCCCGTGATGATCTCGGAGGCTTCGGCGGATTATTATTATCGGCGGTCACCCCGTTTGTCCCGGGAGATCGTGAAAGCGAGCCGGATTTCCGGTATTCAGGAGGATTACAGTCTTGCGCAGTTCACGGGACATTTACACGTGAACGTGAACTTGTACGATAACTATATCAATATTTTTGAAGTGAATTTTGTCAGTCCCTTGTGTGATCACGGTTTGCTGTATTACAAGTATTTTCTGGTAGATAGCTTGCAAAAGGAAGGCAGAAAAATATACAAGATTCGTTTTCATCCCAAGGGAAAATCTACGCCCGTGTTTGACGGGGAGGTGAATATCGACTCCACGACTTGGGCGTTAGAGTCTGCCCAGATGCGCATGATAAAAGGTTTGAACGTGAACTGGATTAAGGATCTGGCGATAGAAACGACGAATGAATTGATCAATGATTCGACTTGGTTCTTGAAACAGGATAAGATATTGGCGGACTTCACCGTGCAAATGCGGGATTCTTCCAAGTTGATTTCGTTCATGGGACATCGGCAGATAGACTATTCCAACGTGACCGTGAATGAAGCGATTCCGTCCGAGATTTTGAAACTGGACAGCGAGGTCACTATAAATAAGAATGTTCTCCAGAATGACGAGAATTATTGGCAGAATGCACGACCTTACCAATTGTCGGAAAAAGAACGGAATATATATAATATGGTGGATTCGATTAAAAATGTTCCTCTCTACCAGAATATATATGACATGATCCAGACGGTATTCCTTGGGTATTATAACACGAAATACGTGGGTTTCGGACCCTACTATAAGCTATATAGTTTTAATAAACTGGAAGGAAACCGTTTCCAGCTGGGGGCAAAGACAACCAGTGATTTCAGTAAGCGTATCCGGCTCTCGGGGTACGGGGCGTACAGCACGAAAGACCAGAAATTCAAGGGAGGCGGAACCGTGGAATACATGTTTAATAACCAACCGACCTCGAAACTTACCGTGAGTGGCAAGCATGACGTGTTTCAACTTGGCGCGAGCGAGAACGCGTTCACGACAGGTAATATATTGAGTTCGATTTTCTCCCGCGGGAATAACGAGAAGTTGACGATGATTAATGAATTTGATTTCCGGTACGAGAAAGAATGGTGGCAAGGATTTTCCAATAGTTTCGCTCTGGAATATCGTCAGATGTACCCGACGAAATACGTTGATTTTATTCGTCCGGACGGGAAGGAACTTAACCAGATACATACTACGCAATTCCGCTTGGGAACCCGTTTGTCGAAGAACGAGATCGTGGTGCGGCAGGATTTTGACAAAGTGTCCATGGGGTCGGATTTCCCGATCGTGGGTATTGACCTCGTGGCAGGTTTGAAGGGTGTGCTGAACAGTGATTACGAGTATTACCGGGCGGAAATATCCGTGCAACATGACATGCATATTGCTCCTATCGGGTATAGTGACTTTATGATTACGGGTGGAAAGATTTTCGGGAAAGTGCCTTATCCTTTGTTGAAATTGCACGAGGGAAACGCTACCTATTTCTATGACCCGTATGCGTTCTCGTGTATGAATTTTTACGAGTTTGCGTCCGACCTGTGGGCGGCGGTATTCTGGGAACATCATTTCAGGGGATTCTTCTTGAGCAAGATCCCGTTGATGAAACGGTTGAAATGGCGTGAGGTCGTTACGGTGAAAGCGTTGTGGGGGCGTTTGTCCGATAAAAACAACGGTAGTTTATCCGATACCCGGGCTATATTATTGTTCCCGGAAGGTATGTCGTCCGTGTCCAAGCCTTATATCGAGGCGGGTGTCGGGGTGGAAAATATCTTGCGTCTGATCCGGGTGGATGCCATCTGGCGATTGACACACCGGGGCGACCGTTCGGGACAGAAAGTGGATAATTTCGCCATAAATTTCTCGATACATCTAAATTTCTAGTAATTTTCAATTTTCAATTTTCAATTTTCAATTGTAAAAGACTATCTTAGCGCGGTAAAACTGAACGATATGAAATTAAGAGCCGAGGACCTTGTAAAAAGATACAAAAGCCGAACCGTTGTAAAAGGGGTTTCCGTGGACGTGCAGCAAGGAGAGATCGTTGGTCTGTTAGGACCTAACGGGGCAGGGAAGACCACCTCGTTTTACATGATCGTGGGATTGATCAAGCCGAATGGCGGGCGTATTTTTTTGGATGACCGGGAAATCACGAAAGAGCCGGTGTACCGTCGGGCACAATTGGGTGTGGGGTATCTGGCGCAGGAGGCTTCCGTTTTCCGTCAATTAAGCGTGGAAGATAACATCAAAGCGGTGCTCGAAATGAGTACTTTCCCGAAAGATTACCAGCGTGAACGTCTGGAAGAAATGCTCGACGAGTTCGGTCTGCAACATATCCGGAAGAGTAAAGGGATACAATTGTCGGGAGGTGAACGTCGGCGCACGGAGATTGCCCGGGCATTGTCGATTGCCCCGAAATTTATCTTGTTGGACGAACCTTTTGCCGGGGTAGACCCTATCGCGGTGGAGGATATCCAGAGTATCGTGCAGAAATTGAAAGAGAAAAATATCGGGATTCTGATCACTGACCACAACGTGCAGGAAACATTATGTATTACCGATCGGGCTTACCTTTTGTATGACGGTCGTATCCTGCAATCCGGAACGGCAGAGGATTTGGCGAATGACCCGGAAGTTAGACGGGTTTATCTCGGTAAAAACTTCGAGTTGAGAAGAAAGAAATAAAAAAAGGGGCAAATCATTTTGCTTTTCATGAAAAAGCAATATATTTGCACCGTCAAAATAGCAAGCGGGCGTGGCGAAACTGGTAGACGCACTAGACTTAGGATCTAGTGCCGCAAGGCGTGGGGGTTCGAGTCCCTTCGCCCGCACTTGAAGAGAGGACCGCCTTAAACAAGGTGGCCTTTTTTGTTTTGTTTGTTTTATCATAAATAGTTTTATACATAGAGAAGTATGAATGTAACGAAAAACCAAATCGATGATCTTAATGCAACAATTAAGATTCAATTGGATAAGGATGATTACGCAACTCGCGTGAGCGACGCGTTGAAAGAATACCAGAAAAAAGCGGTGATCGACGGTTTTCGCAAGGGAAAAACTCCTTTCGGGATTATCAAAAAAATGTATGGTAAAGCCGTTTTGATTGAGGAAATCAACAAGTTGATAGGAGAGAGTCTGTCTAATTTTATCCAAGAGAACGATTTGCACATCTTGGGAGAGCCGCTTCCGAGCGAAACGGATCAGAAAGAATTGAATCTGGATGCTGAAAGTTTCGAGTTCGTATACGATATAGCTATGGCTCCCGTGATGAACGTGAAGTTGAGCAAACGGGAGAAAGTTCCTTATTACATCATCAAGGTGGACGAGGAAATGATAGACAAACAAGTTGAAAGTATCTGCAAGAACAACGGCGAATTGAGTCCCGTGGACGTGATCGAGGGATCGGAATACGTGAAGGGTGAATTGATCGAGTTGGGCGAAGACGGAAAACCGAAAGAAGGCGGAATCCGCGTGGAAGATGCTTCATTGTCTTTGGCTCACATGAAAGATGAAGAGCAAGTAAAACTTTTCGAGGGTAAGAAAGCAGGAAATGAAGTGGTATTCAATCCTTCCAAGGCTTATCCCAACAAAACGGATTACGCTGCTTTGTTACAAGTGAATAAAGAAGAGGCCGAACATATTACTTCTGATTTCTGCTTTATCATTAGCGAGGTTAAACGTTATATCGATGCGGAAGTAAATCAGGCTTTATTCGATAAAGTATATGGTGAAGGCAACGTGAAGAGCGTTGAGGAATTCCGTGCACGCGTGAAAGAAGATTTGGCTAAACAATTCAAAGCTCATAGCGAATATCGTTTGACGGTGGACGCTCGCGACAAGATGTTGAAGAAGAACGAGGACGTTGTTCTTCCTGAAGCATTCTTGAAACGTTGGATGTTAGCTACCAATGAAAATATGACTCCCGAAGCGGTCGAGCAGGATTTCAACGCTTACCGTGACGAGTTCAAATGGCAGTTGATCAAAGGCGACATGATCAAGGATAACAACCTTCGGGTAGAAGACGAGGATATGAAAGCTGTCGGTCGTGAAGTTGCTGCCGCTCAATTGCAACAATACGGGTTGTACGGTTTGTCTGACGAGCAATTGGACGGTTTTGCCGCTCGTTTGTTGGAGAACGAAAAACAACGTTCCAGCTTGTATGACCGTGCCTTGGAAAACAAGATTTTCGACACGATTAAAGAGAGCGTGAAATTGGAAGAACAAGAAATCTCTATGGATGATTTCGGTAAATTGTTCGAGAAGAAATAGATTTAATCTTTTCCGATATAAAACCCCGTCTGAGAAGGCGGGGTTTGTTTTTACCGGGCGATAAATGGAAAATATCGGTCACGTGAAAATCCACAAATCAAGCCAGAACATCCCACCACACGAAGTCCTTTTTCTACCGAAATCGACTCCTTCTCTCGATATTCAATCGTTGTTGAACTGTTGTTAGCACGTTTCGAAATGTCTGAACCCCGAATAAACAACAAACGAATGACAATATCAGCACCCGGGTGCTTCGTGTTCGTGTCGCTACTTGTACGAATTGCGTGAAGGAATATTCCTCTTGAGCGGAAGTTTGGGGAACAGTTTCCTGAAACGAACCAGATAAGTGGTTACGTTACTTCCGGCAATGATTAATGTTACAGCCAAAATGATCATTAATATACCGCAACTTAATCTCAGTGTCAGAGATTCCCCGAAAACGGTGACGCCGAAGAAGACTGCCGTCAGGGGTTCCAGAGCCCCAAGGATGGCGGTCGGGGTGGAACCGATGTATTGGATTGCCTGCGTGGTACAGAGGAACGATATAGCGGTGGGAAAAATGGCTAACGCGACCAAATTACCCCACAGGTACCATGTGTCGACAACATGAAGGCTTTGCCCGAAATCTACGCGGACGAAGAATAGCGAAAGCCCGAAAAGCAATACATAGAAAGTCAGTTTAAGGGTTGCTATGTCCTTTAGTTTCGGTCGGTTCACGCTTACGATATAAATAGCATAGGAGAGAGCCGATACCATAACCAACATGATGCCCGTCAGGTTGAGGGGGGTACCGTCGCCCCCTTTGTAAAGCAAGCCGATACCGCCCAATGCCAGCATGATACATAGGATTGTCTGTATGGTTAATTTCTCTTTGAAGAGAATAGCCATGATCAGCGCGACCATGATCGGGTAGACAAACAATAATGTCGATGCGATACCCGCTTCCATGTAGTTATAACTTTGAAACAGGGTAAGCGAGGATAGAGCCACCAGCAGTCCCATGATAATCAACGGTAATATCTCTTGCTTTTTCAGTTTGAAACTTCGTCCTCTCGCTTTGAGCATGATACCTAGCACGGGAATCGCGAACAGGTATCTGAAAAAGAGTACCGAATCCGGGTTCATGCCCGCCTCGTACAAAGGTAGTGCGAACAAGGGATTCATACCATAAGTCGCCGCGGCAACTGCGCCTAAAACATATCCTTTAGCCTTTACATTCATAACATCGGAATTAGGCGACAAAATTACTATTTTCTATTCGTGTTGATATCCTTTTTTTGAAATAAAAAAGGCATGCATCGAATGCACGCCTTCTAAATAAGCATTATTGAATGTGAGAGTTATTTCATGTTTAATTGAGCGCGGGTGATGTACTTCTCGATCTCTCTGGCTTCCATGGATGCCGGGTATTCTTTCTCCAGTTTCTCGTACATCGCTAATGCGTTCTTGTAGTCTTTTGCTTTTTCGTATGCCAGTCCGGCTTTCATCAAGATAGAAGGGGTGGTCAACAGATTCGTGTTGTCACTACTTGCTTTCTGGTAGTATCCGGCAGCTTTCTTGTATTCGCCCAATTGCATGTAGGCATCCCCGATATTGGCCTTTGCCAAAGTGGAGAATATCATGTCATCGGTCGAAAATTTCTCGAGGTATTTAATGGCATTCTGGTTGTCACCCAAGTATAGATAGCATAGACCTGCATAATATTTAGCGAGGTTCCCGCTGGGAGTGGAACCGTAGTCCTCGATAATCTGCAAGAAACCGGGATTGTTGATGTTTCCGTTAAGGGCCAAATTGAAAGAATCTTTTTCAAATAAAGTTTCTGCCACGAACATTTGCTGAAGAGCCTCTTTTTCGAGGGGTTCCTTGTAGAATTTATGGTAGCCGAAAATAGCGGCAATAACGATAATAACAACAAGAAGACCTCTGACCAATAATTTTGAGTTTCTCTCGATAAATTGTTCTGTTGAGATCGTGGCTTCCTCAATCTGCTCGAAGCCGTCCGCACGTTTCTGGTTATTTTTTGACATTGTTATATGTTTTTATTATTTACTTTTTTATTCCTACGACGCATCCATCGTCAACGTGCAAAATTAGTTTTTTTTTTGATAACAGAAGGGGGACAGCGAAATTTTATGCAAAAAATTATACATTCGTCGGAATCTAAGCTTCTTTTACTTACTTTTGGTGATCGGTCGCGGGTAGACGTTTTATCTTGCGATTTATAACCAGTAACCATTTATTGGCATGATTTTAAAGGATTTGAATATTGTCAACTACAAGAATATCGCCGAGGCAAGTATCGCTTTTTGCCCGAGATTTAATTGTTTTATCGGGAATAACGGGGTGGGGAAAACGAATATACTGGACGCCGTGTATCATCTCTCCATGTGCAAGAGTTATTTCAATTTGCCCGACGCGCAAAGTATCCGGCATGGGGAGGCTTTTTTCGTGTTGGAAGGGATGTACGAGCGGGACGGGGAAGACATTGACGTGTATTGCGGGGTGAAGAAAGGGGTGAAGAAAGTATTCAAGAAAAATAAAAAGTCGTACGAACGGCTTTCGGATCATATCGGTTTATTGCCTCTGGTCATGATTTCCCCGGCAGACGTGATTCTGATAGACGGGGCCAGTGAAGAACGGCGTCGTTTTATCGACGGGGTGATCAGCCAGTGTGACAAAGAGTATCTACAAGTACTGATCCGGTATAATCGGGTGCTGGCGCAACGGAACAGTTTCTTGAAAGAATATGCCGGAATGCCGATAGATGCTGATATGTTATCCGTGTGGGATGAACAGTTGGCTGACAACGGTCGGGTGATTCTGGAACGGCGCCTTGCGTTTATCACGGAATTGGCGGAGGTCTTTCAAGTGTATTATGATCGGGTGGCGTTGGGAAGAGAAAAGGTAACCTTGGAGTACTCCACCACGATAAAAGAAAATGATTACCTGCAATCGTTGCGCGGTAGTTTCGATCGGGATAGAGTGTTGACTTACACGACGGTGGGGATTCACCGGGACGATATCACGCTGAGTATAGAAGGGTATCCCGTGAAGCGGTTGGGTTCGCAGGGGCAGAAAAAGAGTTTTCTCACGGCTTTGAAATTTGCCCAGTTCGCTTATCTGGCTCAACAGAAAGGGGTAAAGCCTTTGCTGTTGCTCGATGATATTTTTGACAAATTGGATGCTGACCGGGTGAGCCAGATTATTCGCATCGTGTCGGAAGAGAATTTCGGGCAAGTTTTTATCACCGACACGAACCGGGGGCATATTGATGAAATATTGCGATTGCACGCTATTGATTATAAAATCTTTAAAGTCGATCAAGGGGTTATCAGTGATTTTAAATTTTAGATTTATGATTTCAAATTGATTAGAAAGTAGTATTTTTGTAGAATAACCAATAAAATAAAGAACGTGAAGCAGGGAAAGACTTTGACAATGGATGAGTTGGTAGAAATGTACTTGGAAGAGATGGGATTATCCCGTCAGTTCAAGGAGAGAGAGGTTTGTCAGGTTTGGCCGGACGTCGTGGGGGGAATGATTGCTTCCCGGACGAAAAGTATACGGATTACAGACGGGAAGATTTTCGTGAGTTTCACTTCTTCCGTGGTGAAAAATGAAATACTGATGGTGAAGGAAGGGCTGATAAAAGCCTTGAACGACAGAATCGGTAGTGATATAGTGAAAGATATTATAGTGTTCTGAAAGGGACATTTAATGCAAAAGATAAATGAGATTAATTGACGCGAATGATTTATTGACAGCCCCGTGGGGTTTAGAGCGTTTCAGGGGAAGTTTGGTTTCCAAGTTGGTCATGTACCTGTTGCGGCTGAACAAGTTGGATAAGTTGAGCACGAAGGTGAACAGTGACGATCCCGAGCAGGTGATCGATAGTTTGATGGAGGCTCTGGGGGTAACTGTCGAGATAAACGAGGAAGACCTTGAAAAAATACCGAAGGAAGGGGCGTTTATCACGGTGTCCAATCATCCGTTCGGGGGATTGGACGGTATTATTTTGATTAAGTTATTGTGCAAGATTCGTCCGGACTATAAAGTAATGGCGAATTTCCTGCTGAAGAAGATTACCCCGATACAGGATTACGTGCTGGGACTGGAACCGGCTTCCCGTCGGAAAAACCCGAATACTCGGGTGATCAAGGAGGCCGTGCGTCACGTCATAGATGGTAAACCGTTGGGTATATTCCCGGCGGGGGAGGCTTCTACTTATCAAGTGGATTCGAATCATGTTGAGGATAAGGAGTGGGATACTTCCGTGTTGAAATTGGTCAAGATGGCGAGAGTCCCGGTCATTCCCATTTATTTCAAGGGCTCGAACAGTTTGTTATTTTACCTGTTGGGACTGATTCACCCGATGTTGAGGAATATGAAGTTGCCTTCAGAATTATTGAATAAGAAGAATCGGGTGGTGAAATTGCGAATCGGGAACCCTATCGGTTTGGATTCGCAGGATTCATTCCATGATTTATCCCAGTACGGGAAATTTTTACGTGCCAAGACCTATTTACTTGGCTCGGCACTAGAGGTAAAGAAGTTTTTCATTAAATCACAAAAAGCTATGCCTAAAGCGGAACCTATCGCGGCGGAAACGGATAGTGCGGTGTTGAAGAAGGAGATCGCGGGCATCGCCGACGATTACTTGTTATTTAACATGAAGAACTACGATATTTATTGCTCCCCGTCCGTGAAAATCCCGAACGTGTTGAACGAGATCGGGCGTTTGCGGGAACTTACGTTCCGTGCTGTCGGCGAGGGTACAAATCGTAGTATTGATTTGGACGAGTTTGACTTGTATTATTATCATCTTTTTATCTGGGACAAGGAAGAGGAGAAGATTGTGGGTGCTTACCGCGTGGGAAAAGGGAAAGAAATTATCGACCGCTACGGGATAAAAGGATTTTATATTCATACCTTGTTCAAGATGCGGAAGGAGATGTTGCCGGTATTGTACGAGTCCATTGAATTAGGACGTTCTTTTATCACGGAGGAATATCAACGGAAGCCTCTTCCCTTGTTTATGCTGTGGAAGGGTATTCTTTATTTCTTGTTGAAGAATCCGGAGTACCGTTATTTGATAGGTCCCGTCACGATTAGCGGGAAATACACGGAAGCCTCGAAGGAGTTGATAATGAAATTTATTCAAGCGAACCATTATAGCCACGAGTTAGCGAAATACGTGGTACCGCGTTCAAAATATCAAGTACATTCGGAGGAACCCGGGGTACAGGTCATGTTGGATGCGGCACGGCAGGATATTGGCGTGTTGGACAAGATGATCGGTGATATAGAGCCGTCGAGTGATAAATTACCGGTATTATTGAAAAAATATATTTCTCTGAATGCTAGAATTATCGGTTTTAATATTGATCCGAAATTTAATATGTGTTTGGACGGTTTACTTATTTTAGATATTTTTGACGTGCCGATGAAGACGATCGAGTCGCTGTCGAAGGAGATTAACGACGATACGATATTGAGCAGGTTCTCGTCGGATAACGTGGAATTATAAAATTGATAGATTCTGTGATTGCCGATTTGATGATTCAGTGATTGAAAATCACTAAATCTAAAATCTAAAATCCTTAAATCTAAAATTAGAATGGGATGTACGATATATTGTATCTATTCAAGGGAATGCTGGTGGGACTGATGGTATCTATTCCTTTAGGACCCATGGGGGTGTTGATTATCCAGAAGACGCTGCATAAAGGTGCGTTATCGGGTTTTATCGCCGGGATGGGTGCGGCTTCGGCTGACCTTTTCTACGCTGCCGTGGCGGCATTCGGGTTGGGATTCGTGATTAATATCGTACAGGCTCATGAGTTGTTACTACAAATTATTGGAGGGATATTCCTGATCGTGATAGGATTGAAGATTTATTTCGACAACCCGATACGGCAGATTCGCCAGCGTCGTCAGGGACGGGTGAGCAAAACCGGACTTTTGGGTGATTATCTCTCGCTTTTCTTTCTGACGGTTTCCAATCCCATTACGGTGGTGGTGTTCATGGCGGTTTTTGCCGGGATGTCGGTGTTCGGGGAATCGTCTTCTTTGCTGGGTGAGGTGTTGGTGGTCGCCGGCGTGTTGTTGGGTGGTGGCGTATGGTGGTACACGCTTTCCACGCTGGTGAATATTTTCCGGAAGAAATTCCGTTTGCGCGTACTTATCACTATCAACCGGGTATCCGGGATGATAATTACTATATTGGGGGCTTTGGTTATTCTTTCTGCTTTTGCCCCGTTCAAGAATTTAGTGATTCAGTGATTGCTGATTTATCCTTGCTTGACTGTTAGTTAATGGGTGGGTAACCTTTGCTTAACCTCATGGACGTATCATAGACGTACCATGAACGTAGCATCAACGTAAATTTACGTTGATGCTACGTTCGTGATTGGATAGTGTTTGGTGTTTATGGTTAGGGAAGGGTTAAGCGAGGGGTGGGGACGTGGAGTGTTTCGATTGAAAATGTCGCGAGTCGCCCCATGCGCCATAGGCTACTTCACAGCCGCTTTTAAGGATGCTTTCTTCCAGTTTGCGCATGGATTCTGCCGCTCCTTCATGGGTTCCCGGTTTGTTCTCGTAGAGTTTATAAAGGGTTCGGTTTGTCGTGGGGGTAATATTGGGCATGACAACGTTAGCTCCTATTTCCAGCGCTTTTTCCCGACCGTCCGCTTGTATGGCTTGCAAGGCGGTGGTTGCCGCGATGTTGATGTCCGGCATGAGTAAGCGGAGGGCTGCCACCATGTGGATAGACAGACGTAGGCGTTCTTCCAAGGGAAGTAACAAGTGACGGTATTGATATAACGGGGTGGCGTGGTGTTCCAGATAGGGACCCATGCCCACCATGTCGATATCCATGGATTGTAGAAACAATAAATCATTTGCCAGATCGGTGATGGTCTGAAAGGGAAGGCCAATCATGACTCCGGTTCCCGTTTGATAACCTGTTCGCTGTAACCTTTCCAAGCATTTTAAACGAGTGGCGTGGGAATGTAGCGCGTTGTTCGGGTGGATTTTCGCGTAAAGTTCCGGGTTAGAAGTTTCGATACGTAGCAGGTAACGGTGTGCGCCCGCGTCAAACCAACGCTTGTACGTGTCTTCCGTTTGTTCCCCGAGGGAGAGCGTGATTCCCAGTTCGTTATTACTGTTTTTTTTGATTTCTTTTAATAAACGGGTGATGCGCTCCGTGAATTCCCGGTCGGAACGCTCCCCACCTTGAAGCACGATAGAACCGAACCGGTGCGTGTACGCGAAATCTGCTGCCTCGAGGATTTCCTCGTCCGATAAAGCATAACGTGCCGTTTCCGTGTTTGATTTCCGGATACCGCAATAGAAACAGTCCTTGGTGCAGATGTTGGATATCTCGATTAACCCCCTCAAGTACACCTTGTTCCCGATGGTTTGATTTTTTATTTCTTTTGCTTCCGCGTAGAGCCGTTCTTCATCTCCTCCCCGGCAAATCAACATCTTTTCCAGTTTCTCTATCATGTGTGAGTTTATAAAGTTTATAAGGTTCGTAAAGTTTATAAGGTATTTTACAAACTTTATGACTGGAAAGGCTTAGCCTTTTCTAAGAACAAATTTAGTAAAATCAACTCTTTTTCCTACTTTTGTAAAAAGGAAAATTAAGGCGATAAGGAACTTTATAAACTTTATGAACCTTATAAACTTTATAAACTGCTTTGACTATGGTGAAAAGAATTGCGTTAATCATATTGGGTGTTGTTCTCTTGGGGGGAATCTTGGTTGCGTTATGGTGGGTGAACGAGCGGGAGCGGGATGCTGATGTCCCGAAAGAGTCGTTTATCCCTTATAATTCTGCCGTGGTGGTTAATGTAAATTCCAACGCGAAGCTGTCACCTAAAATCGAGAAAGCTTTCGAGAAAGAGATAGAGGCATACAAGTCCGGTTTGGCGCACCGGGTGGTGGACACTTTGTTGAAGCAACGTTTGGTTGATTCTGTTTCACACGTGCTGGCGTTTCGGGTAGAGGGGAAACAGGCTGTTCGTGGTCTGTACGTGTTGAGCAGGAGCGGGATGTTTGCTCGCGGAGAGGTAAATAATTTGTTGTCGAAGATGTTTTCGACGGGGGAAATACAGGAACGGAAATACGATAACCGGTATTTGTACTCCGTGAGGCGGGGAAAAGAGAGCGTGTGTTATGCCGTGATTGGCGGTATGGTGCTCGTGTCGGATTCCGAGTTGTACGTGGAGGACGCTGTCAAACAATTGAATGACAAGAGCGAGGGTAAGAAAGATGATGCGCCCCGTTACGCGAACGTGAACCGTTATTTTTCAGCGGGGGCGGGATTGAACGTGTTTTTGAATACGACCTGTTTCACGGATGTATTACCGCTGTTGTTGCAGAAAGATTTTATATCCAAGCAGACCGATATATCCAAATGGTTTCAATGGGGAGCTTTGGACGGGGATGTCAGTGCTGATGGAATCAGTTTTAACGGGTTCATGCATTGCGACGGTTTGCGAGCCTCTTATCCGGCCGTGTTGAAAGGTCAGACACCTAAGACATCGCGTTTGGACGGGGTGTTGCCTGTCGATGCGAAAAGCGTGAGTTTCTTGACGTTGAGTGACGTGAAGCTGTATTTGGATGCTTTGGATACCTATCGTTACGGGGCGGGTAAAGCGGAGAGGGTGCGGAAGCGGAAGCAGGAATTTGCCCGTCTGTTCGGGGAGAAGAGCGAGGCGGAATGGCAAAATTTGTTGAAAGGAGAATGGGGAAAAGGGGTGCTTGCCTATGACGCGTCCCGGAAAAAAGATGACGGGGTAATTGTCGTGCACGTGAAAGCGGGAAGCCTCGCGAAAGAGTTGCTCGACAGGATGCTGAAATCGTACGCGGCAAAAACGGGAGTTGGTGACGGTTCTTTGAAATGTACTTTTCAACTGGATAAAGATAAAACGGTCGGTTATTTCAAAATGCCCGTGCCGGACTTTGCCGGGGTGATGTGGGGCTATATGTTTGACGATATCGCGACGAATTACGTGCTGGTGGAAGATAATTATGTCGTTTTTGCTTCTTCCGAGCGGGCGATACAATCTTTTGCCAAAGATTATATGCGTCGGTTGAGCGTGCGGGATCAAGAATGGTACAAGAAATTGCGAGGTAAGTTGTCGGCGAAGTTCAATTGGATGTATTTGTCGGAGATGACTTCCATGCTGCCTTACTACGAGAATATAACGAAAGGGGCGTTGCATGCTCTGTTGGAACGGAATAAAGAGAATATGGAGGTATTTTCCTCTTTAGCGTTACAGTGGGTATGCGAGGGCAGTATGTTCTATCACACTTTATTCTTGAGCACGGAAGAGGTGGAGCAAAAGCAGGCTCAAGTAATGTGGCAGACCAAACTGGATAGCAAGCTCACGATGAAGCCCGCTATCGTGACAAATCATAACACGAGAGAACGGGAACTTTTCGTGCAGGACGAGAGCAATACGATTTATTTGATCAATGACGTGGGGCGTATTCTTTGGAAGTTGCCGATAGAGGGGAAGATTAACAGTGAAATTTATCAAGTGGATATGTTCAAGAACGGGAAGTTACAATATCTTTTCTCCACGCCGACTCATCTTTATTTGATAGACCGGAACGGGAATTATTTGCCCCGTTATCCGTTGGCGTTCAAATCTCCTTGCGAGCGGGGTATTTCGATAGCCGATTACGAGAATAACAAGAATTACCGGATTTTTGCCCCGGGTGCGGATCATAATATTTATCTCTACGAGTTGTCGGGTAATTTCGTGAAGGGATGGGATACGCCGAAAAGTGATAATGATATTGTATCGAAGATTTATCATTTTCGGGTAGAGGGAAAAGACTATATCGTGTTTGCCGATCGTTATCGTTTGTATATCCTTGACCGACGCGGAAAAGAGCGGGTGAAGATATCCACCTTGTTGAATTTACCGACGAACACGATGCTCTACTTGACCAAGCAGGGAGGAAATTCCCGGATTGCTTTCCCGGACGCGAACGGAGAGATTTTGTTGGTCGATCTCCGGGGAAACCTGCAACGGGTGAAGGGTGAAAAGATGACCGGCGGTGGCTGGCTGAACGTGGAAGACGTGAATAGTGACGGACGGGACGAGTTCGTGTACACGTCGGGAAATACTTTGCGGGTATATGACGGTCAAGGGAAGTTGCTGACAGAACGCCAATGGGATAATGCCGCGTTGGGCTACCCGTACACCTATCGTTTCTCTGCCAGAGATGCACGAATCGGTCTATTGGATGAGCGAGGGGAACGTTTATTCCTGCTCGATATGAAAGATATGTCGAAAGGATTCCCTATTCGCGGAAATTCACCTTTTTCGATCGCTTTCTTCGATCAGGGAAATGCTTCCGGGTTCTACTTGTTTGCCGGGAGTGACGGAAATCATATTATAAAATATAGGGTGCAACGATAAAAGTTATATATTTGTCCAAGTTTTACGAAAGTCGGTGATGTTATGAGTAGTGGTAATAATTTTGATACTTTTTTCAAATCTTTTTTCAATCCGGTTTGTTTGTTTATCGAACGGGTAATGGGAGAGGAAGAAGGAGTTACCGACTTGGCTCAAGACGTTTTTTTGAAGGTGTTCGAACGATGGGAAGAATTTGACTCGGAGGAGAACGCGAAAGCTTTTTTATTTGTTTCTGCCCGTAATATTTGTTTCGATCGGTTGAGGCGAAAACAAGCGGAGAGTAATTATGTTTCCCGTTATTTGCAAGAAAATGAATTTAAGACTTCTACCTTTTTGCAAGAGGTGATGCGTCAGGAAACTTTTCGTATTCTTTATTCAGCTATCGATAGTTTGCCGGAACAAACCCGGCAGGTGATTTTATTGGGGATGGACGGGAATTCCAATCAAGAGGTGGGGAAATTGCTCGGGGTGTCGATTAATACGGTTAAGACGTTGAAAAAGAATGGATATGCTGCACTTCGGGAAATATTATCTAAAGAATATTTAGTCTTGTTATTGATTTTGTTGGAAGAATTTTAAAAAAAATTACTTCTTCATTCACCCGTTTTTTGGGAGGTTACGTCTTTACTTGTAAAATAATAATGCATGAAGGAAGATTTAATAGATACGTTTAAAATTTCTCGTTTGGTTGCTGCGGATATAGCCGGATGTCTTGACGATACGGGACGTCGTGAATTGGATGCGTGGCTTCGAGAGTCTGATGAAAATCAGGCCGTTTATCGGGAGATAAGGGGGGATTTCGAGAAAGGAAAAAGGCAATGGCCTTATTCCGAGAGGCAGGTGGAGCAACAGTTGGCGATGTTTCATCGGTACAGGCGGAAGAAGAGTTCTCGTGGAATTGGTGTTTGGTGGCGATATGCGGCGGTGTTGGTATTGCTACTTGGCATAGCCGGAGTGATTCGTTGGCAAGCGGGTAGTAGAGAGAGGGAAAAAGAACTTGTTTCCATTCAAATGGCTCAAGGAAATGCCGTGTTGGTTTTATCAACGGGTGAGAGAATCGCGTTGGATGATACGTTGCGCTCGGTGAGAGGAGAGGCATCCGTGGATATTCGGGTTGCCGATCAAAAGGTTTCTTACCGGAAAGAGAATGAGTCTGCGCTTGAGCAAGTGTATAATACACTCGTAGTTCCTCGTGCCGGAGAGTTTAAAGTGGAGTTGGCTGATGGGACAAACGTGTGGTTGAATGCGCAAAGCGAGTTGCGCTATCCAGTGCAATTTTGTGGTAAACAGCGGGTTGTTTATCTGAAAGGTGAGGGGTATTTCGAGGTGGCTTCTGATCGGGAGAAGCCTTTTATAGTGAAGACTTTTTCGGATGTTGATATAAAAGTGTTGGGGACAAAATTCAATGTATCGTCTTACGAGAATGATGCCTACGTGACGACCACGTTGGCGGAGGGGAGCGTGGAAGTGGTTATGTCGGGTGAAAGCGTGCGGATTTCTCCCGACGAGCAGTTGGTGTTCAATAAAAATGATAATTCGTTCCGCCTTCGTGAAGTGGATGCATCTATTTATTCCGCGTGGAAGGATGGTCTTTTTATATTTGAAGATCAACGGTTAGAACAGATTATGGAGCGATTGAAACGTTGGTACGAGATGGATGTATTTTATTCCGGTGAAGAGGTGAAGAACTATCAATTCTCGGGTGATTTGAAAAAATATGACAGCTTCGAGAAGATTGTAAAGATGCTTGAAGAAGTGGCGGGTGTGAAAATAGATATTAAAGGTAAATGTGTAACAATCGGGGCTAAATAGAAAAACGGAAAGGCTCCTACCCCTTTCCGTTTCATGAACATTTAGTCCATAATTA
The DNA here is from genome assembly GCF_959596855.1 of uncultured Butyricimonas sp. Lineage (NCBI taxonomy): Bacteria > Pseudomonadati > Bacteroidota > Bacteroidia > Bacteroidales > Odoribacteraceae > Butyricimonas > uncultured Butyricimonas sp. The sequence continues at coordinate 75,281 of NZ_CAUFYA010000011.1, read as the reverse complement.
TAAATTCAGTATTACAAAACTATGAAAAAAAAGCGAATGTATGCATACCTTCGGGGAAGGTGCGTGTTAAAAATTTGTAAGATTATGAGATTTGGAATTTATTTGTTGTTGTTGACCACGTTTGTCGCGAATGCCAATGGTTTTTCCCAGAATACTAGGGTTACTTTGGATTTGAAACAGCGTTCGATGCTGGAAATTATTCAAGAGTTGCGCAAGACGTTTGATTATCGTTTTCTGTACAGGGGTGAGGATTTGGAAAAGTGTGGAAAACGGGATTTGAAAGTGAAAGATGCCGGGGTAGATGAGGTAATGAATCAGTTGTTGTATGGTACGGGTTTGACTTGGCGGTTAGAAGATGGTGTAGTATTAATAAAAGCATCGCAAGCAAAGGCTGTGGAACCGGAAAAGAAATCTATTCGTTTGAAAGGATTCGTGTACGACACGAAAAAGCAACCGATTCCGGGAGTGACGGTGAAGGTATCCGGAGTGGCCTTGGGAACGTCCACGAATGCAGACGGGTGGTTTGCCTTGGATTTACCCATGCTGAAAGGGACGTTGGAATTTTCTTTTATCGGTTTTAAAAGGGAAACGTTGGACTTTTTCGAGAGAACGGCAAAGGATACACTTCGTGTTACTATGAAAGAGGAGAGTCAGGAACTGGATGAGACTGTGGTCGTGGCGTTCGGTACGCAGAAAAAAGAGAGCGTGGTATCGGCTATCACGACGGTACGTCCGATGGATTTGAAATCCTCAAACAGTGACTTGACTTCAAGTTTTGCCGGTAAAATCGCCGGAATGATCGGTTGGCAAACGGGAGGTCTTCCAGCTGCCTTGACCGAGGAAGAGATGAATACAAAATTTTATATCCGTGGAATCACGTCATTTCAGACCGGGGCGAATATAGACCCGTTGATCCTGTTGGACGGAGTGGAATCTTCCAAGTTGGACTTGGCACGCATTGCCCCGGAGGATATTGAGTCTTTCAGCGTGATGAAAGATGCCTCAGCCACGGCTATGTATGGTGCCCGTGGAGCGAATGGTGTGATTTTAGTGACCACGAAGAAAGGACAGGAGGGAAGCGTGTATGCGAGTGTGCGTTATGAATCAATATTTTCGATGCCTACGAAAGAACTTGATGTCGTGGATCCCATTAATTACATGAAAATGTATAATCAGGCATTATTGTCACGTGATCCGTCAGCGACTCCTAAATATAGCGTGGAACGGATAAATCGTACAATTTCGGGTAAATATCCTTCTTGGGTGTATCCTGCTAATGATTGGTATAAGATGATGTTTAAGGATTATAATACAAATCACCATTTGGGTGTAAATATTCGTGGTGGTGGTAAAGTGATCCAATATTATGCTTCCGTGAATTACAATCGTGATATGGGTATGTTAAAAACAGATAAGTTAAATGATTTCGATTGTAATATCACGAATAACCAAACTTCGTTCCGTGTTAATTTGAATATAGATTTGAAGGCAGGTATCAAGTTGCTTGTGAATTCATCGACGACAATAGACAAATACCATGGACCGTTACAGAATGTTGCTCAGGCTTACCAATTGGCATTTAATGCTTCTCCTGTTGATTTTGCTCCTCTTTATCCGGGGGACGATACATATAATTGGCCACATCTTCGTTTTGGTTCTACATCATCGAATCAAATTAACCCTTATATGCTTTTACAGAAAGGATACTTGGAAAGAACTCGCTATTCGACGACCAATCGGGCTGAGTACATTCATAATCTTTCCACTTTAATTAAAGGTTTGGAGGTCCGTGCGAGCGTGTCGGTTGCACAGTCCGGTTATTATACTACCGGATATTCGACAGATCCGGCTCGGTATTCCTTGTTAGATTATGATTTTGAAACTGGTAAACATATATTGAATGCTATTTCAGCCGGTAACCGGACTTTGTCGTTAGACGATAAATCGACTAAGTCAACAACAGATACGCGGGTAACGTATGAGGCTCGTCTATTGCATACGGCGGCTTGGGATGAACATCAGACGTCTTTAACAGCGGTTTTTCAAGCCACGGAACATACCTATACTCCGATTGAGATGGCATTGGACGGAATGCCTCAACGAAATTTGACATTCTCTATGCGTGGAACTTATGGTTTTAAAGATCGTTATTTTATTGAAGGTAGTTTCGGTTATAACGGTTCCGAGCGTTTTGCCAAGCACAATAGGATGGGGTTCTTTCCTGCGGTAGGGATGGCTTGGGTGACCTCTAGTGAACCTTTCATGTCATCTGTTTCTTCCGTGATAGATTTTTTGAAATTTAGAGTATCTTACGGTAAAGTAGGTAATGATGGGATTATATCTTCTCCTCGTTTTGCTTATGCGCCGTCGTTTGGTGCTTCTTCCGGGTATTTTGATCCACAAGCAGGAAGTGGGGGACGGGCTGAGCTAATGCCGCAACAGGTTATCAATTACGGTAATGATAATATTAAATGGGAAATAGCCGAACAATTGAACTTTGGGTTGGAAACGAAATTTTTTAAAGGGCTCGTGGAATTGAACATTGATGCTTATCAAGAGATCCGGCATAACATTATTGGCTACCGTTCAAACATTCCCGCCAATACAGGTATTGCTTACGAGCAATTGGCAAATATCGGCAAGAGCCGTTCTCGGGGAATCGATTTTTCTGGTAAGATTCAGCACGCTTTTAACAAAGACTTATGGGTGATTTTGAATGGTACGTTTACTTACAATAAAGTGATTTACAGGGCAATCGAGGAAGCAACCGAAAAGCCAGATTGGCAACGAAAAGTAGGTAAGGAGATTTCTCAACCTATGGGGTATATCGCGGAAGGACTATTTCAAGATGAGGCTGAGATAAAGAACTCTCCGAAACAGAACGGGGATGTGATGCCTGGTGATATTCGCTATCGGGATATTAACGGGGATGGATATATTGATGTGAACGATGCCACGTTTATCGGTTTTCCGGAAACACCGGGAATCATATACGGGTTCCAGGGGTTCGTTAACTATAAAAATTTCGAGTTTAATTTTGCATTCCAAGGTGCGGGAAGACGTTCCTTTTTTATGGATCCGCGTAAATTATCTCCTTTTGTTGATGACCATGCCATGTTGACGGCTATTTATAAAGATCACTGGTCGGATGACAATATGGCGAAAAAACCTTTCTGGCCACGTTTGTCCACGTACAATCTGGTGGCTCATAATCCCGAGGAGGATTGGTACAATTCCAAGGCGGTGGAAACGCGCAAGAGTACTTATTTTATGCGTTCGTGTCATTTCTTGCGTTGTACGTCGCTGGAGTTGGCATACAACATGCCGCAAAATTTAATGAAACGTTGGAAGTTGCAGAATATGAAATTCTTTGTGCGTGCAAATAATCCTTTCCTGTTCTCGAATTTTAAAGTATGGGATGTAGAGTTGGGAGAAGACGGATTCAATTATCCGATTCAGAAGACTTATGCGTTAGGTTTAAATTTTAGTTTTTAAATTTTAATACGCAATCGCGATGAAATATATAAATATCATATTATTAGTGGCTCTTTTTTCTGCCTGTAATTATTTGGATGTTGTTCCTGAAAATGATATAGAAACAATTGAAACTAATTTTGAAAAAAGAGAGAGTGCTACCAAGTGGTTTAAATATTGCCACACGTTTTTGAATACTTATAGTTCTTCTGTTATTAATAATCCCGCGTATATGGGAACTGACGAGGTGGTTGCCGGAGATTTTATTCGAAGATATGGTTGGAATTATACCGGTTTGTTTATCGGTGATGGTTTGCAAATGGCGCAGAATCCGTATGGAGATATTTGGAGGAAAGATGCGGTTTATTGTGCTATTCGTTATTGTAACATTTTCTTGGAAAAAGTATGGGGGGTATACAATATGGAAGAACACGAGAAAATATTATGGTCGGCAGAGATTAAAGCGTTGAAAGCGCATTATTATTTCGAATTATTCCGGCGTTACGGTCCGATTATTCTTGTAGATGAAAATGTGGATGCTAATGCCGGTATTGAAGAAATGCAGCAATCTCGCCGTCCCGTGGATGAGGTCGTGGGAGAGATTGTACGTTTGTTGGATGAAGCGATGAAAGATTTGCCAGCAAGAAGTATGAAAGATTTTAGTCGTTGGTCTTATCATAGTTTGGAATCGGCTGCTACGTTGAAAGCGATGGCGTTGTTTTATGCTGCTTCTCCTTTGTTTAATGGTAACCCTGCTTACGTTAATTTCAAAAATAAAGATGGAGAACAATTATTTAACTCTACTTATGACCCGGAGAAGTGGAAAAGGGCTGCATTGGCAATCGATACGGCAATTATTATTTGTAATTCGGGGGGTAGACGTTTGTTACGCGGTGAAACCACTGATTTGAAAAATGTTATGGCGACTATCGAGGAGTCGACGATGGCTCAAGGTTTTCTTAATGATGAGGCTATATTTATGGTACAATATTCTTACCCGGGACGTCAGTTGCATTCTTGGACCGCATGGACAAGACCTCTTTTTTTGAGTGGAGCGCCGGATCATAATAGCGATTTGCTTGGAAGTGTTTCCCCAAGTATGAAGATGGTGGAAATGTATTACACGGAGAACGGATTACCCATCGAGGAAGATGTGACTTGGGATTATATGGGACGTTATCAATTAGGGAGTGAGACAGATAAGAAGTATCATGAGGTTGTGTCTTCGAATGAAGGGGTGTTGAATTTGCATCTTCGTCGTGAACCGCGTTTTTATGCCCACGTGGCTGCTGACCGATGTTATTTCCAACGTGGAACATCAATTTCGGCTGAAAATGATATCGTGCGAGCTTATCAAGGTGAGCGTTGGGGATCACCGTACACGACAATCATAAGTTCTGAGGCGCAGAATTTATCGGGATATTGGATGAAAAAAGGGTCGCGTTCGTCTATCAGTAATGTCGGTTACAAAAATGGAGGTTTCACGACAGAAGAGGCTTGCGTGCTTATACGTATGGCAGATCTTTATTTGATGCGAGCCGAGGCTTGGAATGAATATCTGGATAAGCCGGATGAGGAACATGTGTACGCCCCGTTAAATGAGGTGCGTACTAGGGCTAACGTGTTGCCAGTGGAAGAGGCTTGGAGGCAATATGCGCGTCACCCGGAAAAGGTAACAACAAAAATTGGTATGCGAGAAATTATTCGTCGGGAATGGGATATCGAATTTGCTTTTGAAGGACGGCGTTTTTGGAATTTACGACGTTGGTTGATCGCTGAAAAAGAGTTGAATGCTAAACTTTACGGTTGGAATATCACGGGTACAACGGCAAGACAATTTTATAATAACTTTGACGGTCCTGTTGTGGTGTGGGCGAAACGACAATTTATAGCTCCTCGTGATTATCTATTCCCAATCCGGAGCGAGGAGATTCTTATTTCGGGATGTGTGCAAAATCCCGGTTGGTAATTTATTAAAAAGAAGACTATGAAACAGATATTATTTTTATTATTGTTTGTTTGGGCTTTGAGTGCTTGTCAAGATGACGATGTTTATTTTGATGTTTCTATGCCCGTGGAGGATATTTCCTTTACCCCGATGGCGGGTGGGGCTATCATGCATTATAAATTGCCTTCGAATGCTGATATCCTTTATGTCCACGTGCGTTATAAAGATGTTATGGGACAAGAGGTATTAGTATCTGGTAGTTATGCTTCCGATTCGTTAATCTTGGTGGGATTCAATAAAGCTGAAAAGAATGTACCGGCCCGAGTGACATTATGTAATTATGATGGTGTAGAATCAGCACCCGTGAATGTGACGTTTGATACGAAAGACTCCGGACCTTATGCATTGTTTGATTATTTGGATGTAAAAGCCGATTGGAATGGTTTCTCTGTGGTTTACGATATTCCAGAATCGGCAAATGGATTAGGACATGTGTTTTACGTGGGAGAGGATCCTATGACAAAACAACCGGATACGCTTTTAATGAGTACTTTTGTTTTGTCCAAGAAATGTGATACATTGAAATTTCAATTTCAACAAAGTCGGGAAGACTATGATATCGTAATCCGTACAGAAGATTTTCGTGGTTATATGGTGAGAGAAAAAGTATGGCCCAAGATAAAGCCTTATTTGATGGAAAAGTTGGAACCAGTAGATTTTGATTTTCTTGATCCGGTCGGTTTATCGAATGAGGCTCCTGAATTTAAATTGGGCAAACAATATTTGTTTGATGGTGATAAGAAAGGTGAAGCGGTATTAGGTATGATTGCGACAGATAAAAATTATTATACTTATTTGGCCGGTCCTAATTGTCTAGGTAAGCCTTTATTCATTCTTGATATGAAAGAATCTAAAAATCCAGTGGAATTACGTTTATATGCCATGTTGTTTGTAAGGACGTTCGCTGATAAAACTTTTGATGATGTTTATGGTGATATTTGGCGAATGAATTATGCAACAAAATTGCCTAGTAGTTTAACTCTTTACGGTTCAGATAATATGGATGACGATACTTCTTGGGAGGAGCTTGCTTCTTTCGAACAAGACAGGCAAATGGATGCGTCCAAACGTTGGTGTGAGCGTGCAAATGATGTCGGGTCATTTCAAGAATATAAGATTCAATCTCCAAGTGTTTTGAACTTGGCAGAACCTTGTTATTTGAGTTTGAAGTGTCCGGGAAGTGTTCCCGGTGAAGGAAGAAAAAAATACCGTTATCTGAAACTCGTGGTCAATGAAGTGTTTTATGCACCTCGTGGATTGTCTGAAACAATTGTAGGTAACCCGGAGAAATATGTGACATTGCATGAATTGGAGATTTATACTGAAAAAGAGGATTAAATTATGACAGTAAGAATATATACATGGTTACTTTTAGCATTGTCCGTTATGGTGGGATGCGAAAGTTTGGAAGATACTTATGCGGATCATGCGGGTGTGGTTCGCTATTTGGGAAAATGTCAGAATGTGTCGGTAACTCCCGGTTGGAATAGATTGATAGTGAAGTGGGAGAATCACGTGGATCCCGTGATCGAGAACATTAAAATAGAGTGGAAGCTGGACGAGGAGGTCAAGGAAGTGATATTGGAAAAAGGAACAACAGAGTATAGTATTTCTGACTTGGAAAATGCGGTTTACGAGGTATCTGTTTACTCGGTGGACAAAGATGGAAATTTGTCATTACCGGAAATAGAGCATGGGCGTCCTTATACCTCAGGACATGAAAGCATTCTCACTTTTACTAATCTACTGGAGAAGTATTTCTTTGTTGGCAATCGGTTACTGATTATCTTTACCGATTGGCAGAGTGGCGTGGAATCGGCGAGTTTACATTATTATTCAGGAGGAGAATTGATAACGAAAGTTTTGGATAAAGATTTTCTTGCTGCGAACAAGTGTTGGTTGGTACCCGATAAAATTGACTTTGATACTCCGGTCGTGTTGAAGCGTTCTGGTCGTTTGACTGGTTGCGACGATTTAATAGAATTTGCTCCCTACGAGTTGTCGCACAATAAAATGTTTACCACGGAGTTTCGGCAATTGTGTAAGAGGAATTATGGGGTAAACATGCTTACAGATGAATTTATAAATTCAGTGGAAGAGTTGCATTACGATTACAACGTGGGAACGTTCGAGGATATTCTGAATTTCCCAAACTTGAAGAAACTCGTGTTGGGTAAGAACCGTTATTTGGGGAATGAGTATTTGGATTTGTATAAATCGTCTAGTACGGTGACGGAACGGGAACGGAGTGAATTGGCCATTCGATTGGCTCACGAGGTTTTGGGAATAACTATCGACAGTTACAACGAGCATTATTTTCCGCGCGGGACGTTTGATTTTGTGAATTATTTGGGTAATACCTCTTTGCCAGAATTTTCTTTCTTGGATGCAGCGGATTGGACTTACGAGTCTACACCGTTGGATGGAGTGGAAGGGATCGAGGCTTTGTTCGATGATAAATCAACAGAGGGCTGGGTGAAAGCATTCTTTAGGAGCACAGGACTCACTTACGAATTGATTGTTGATATGCAAGAGGTGCAAGAGGTGAACGGATTGCAAATTTCGCAATTCTCGGTTGATCCTCAAAGTACGAACACTAAGACTCACTATATTGATTATCTTGCCAAGGAAATTACGATAGAGGTAGCGGAATATGAAAACGAATGGTTCACTCCTTTTGACATGGCGGAACAAGAGGTGGCTAACACGAGTGGTGAAACGACGATTTTCAAGTTCACGTCACCTCAACGTGTGCGCTATATGAAATTCAAGATGTCACAACAGCGATGTGGAATTAATAGTTTTTATTACGGGATCTCTTTGGGAAAAATACGTGTATTTTAAATAAGAACATATTTTATTGAAGTGTCCCCTAAAAGTTCTTTGTACAACTTTTAGGGGACACTTCATTTTAAGCACTTTTAAATATTTCAAGTTTGTTTGAAATTACAAAGCCTCGATTTCTTCCAAAGACAACCCGGTCACTTGGGCAATGGATTCCGTGGACATGCCGAGTACTTTCATATTGCGGGCTACTTTTCGTTCACCTTCTTTAATACCTTCTTTAATACCTTCCTTGATACCCTTTTTAATACCTTGAGCTAATCCTTGTTGCTCGGCGCTGTAAAATAATGTTTTTTCCGTGCTAATGGTATCCCAGAATTTTTCATAGCCAAGAAGTTGCGCGGGAGTAAATGCCGCTTCCTCGATAGCTTTGACAGCTTTGTTTACCTCTGGGTTGGATAATAAATCTTCAGGTACGAAAACGGTGTGTTCGTCAATTTCCGTGAGGTATCGTAGCCAGAGAGCCTGCATTTTCTTTTCGGTATAGGTGTGCGGTGTAAATTTGGGTAGTTCCACGAACACGAGTTGTAAGCCATTAATCACTTTGTTGGAATCCTTGTCATGCACGAGTTTGTAGTGATGATAATATTCCTTCATCTCCGGTTCGAAAATATCGTTCACGAGATTGAGTGAATAAACAGGTTGTAACAAGTGATAATTTTCCCCGTTGCCGATTTGTCGCACGTAGGCTTTCGAGGCGTTGAATAATACCCTGTACTTGAATTCCGGCGACCATATCATTTGCATCTCGACGATAAATTGCCTTCCCAACTTGTCTTTGCACCTCACGTCAACAATACTGTTTTTTTTCCATGGATTGTCGGGCACCATTTCAGTCGGCAAATACTCTATGTCCGTGATTTCTTCCCCGGGAGCGAGAGGAAGCAAGGCGTTGAGTAAACTCATTACCAAATCGGGATGTTCTCCAAATACCCGTTTGAATGTTAAGTCTGCTTTGGGGTTCAAGTATTTCATGGCGTCTTGTTATTTATTTGTTTTTCAATCAATACAAAATTAAGGATTTAAATTGAATCTTGCAATTATAGCTGGTATGGAATCAGGTATGTTTTTCGTTGAGAACGGGAAGAAAAGAGGGTGAGAATAGGAAGAGAACGGGCTACAACTCCAGAGATACTCTCGAGTACCACCCGACTAACACCGGATACGTCCATTGGAATACGATTTGTATAGTGATGGAGTTGTTCGGGTGAATCTTTATCATATCAAGATTTCTTCCCGTTTACGTGGAAAATTGGACGAGAAGCATGGATGATTTATTTTCTTTTTTTGTTTGCTTGTTTTTTTAGTAGATTTTTTTAATCTTGTGAAGATTACATGACTAACGAAGATACTTATGGAGAGTTGGGGGAAACAGACGTGTAGAATCTTGAAAGAGATTCAGAAACAAATTGCGGAGAGTACATCGTTTTCGTGTGCTGGTATCAAGCTGATTGCTTGGGTACTTATGTGAATGAAGAAATAAAGATACGATAACAGATGAATAATTGGGGATTGACACCAAAAGTTATAGGGATTGAACGCCACCGTTTGCAGACGGACGGGGAAGGGGTTTCCACGTTGGTGGCGTTTCATGGTTGCCCGTTGCGTTGTCGGTATTGTTTGAATCCGCAATCGCGGGATGAGGTTTGTGTGGGAGAGGAGGAGATTGTTGTCAAAGGTCGGGTGACGGATAGTGTGGGGAACCCGTTGGTGAGCGCGCGTATCGTGGAAAAGGGGACAACAAGGGGTACATGTAGTGACAAAGATGGGTGTTTTAAGTTACGGGTGTCGGGCAGGTTACCGATATGCATTTCGTACGTGGGATATGAAACGAAAGAGGTTTGGGTGCCGAAGTGTGGGTTTTCTGATTTGAGGGTTGTGTTGAATACTGAAGTCATAGCATTGAATGAAATTGAATCAGATAATTATTTGCGTGTCCATAAAAAGTATGTTTTAACAGGGGCGGTTGTTACCATGGGGGCATCGCCTTTATAAGCAGACGGAACGTTTCGGGTAGAAGGGCGTGTGGTGGATGAGAACGGAATCCCTTTGTTGGGTGTTGAAATCTATCGTAAACGGTGTAAAAAAGAAATCCACGTGTGTTATGTCAAGCATAAGGGAGAGTTTGAGTTTCCCTTGAAACGGCGTAGGCAGCTTTGGTTTGTTAAGGAGGGGTATTTGCCGCAGAAGGTGAAGGTCAAGAAGAAAAATGCCAAAGGTTTGCAGGTGGTGCTGAAAAGAGAAGAATGATTTTGCAGGTGAGTGGATATAAATTAACCCCGGAAGTTCGATAACGACTTCCGGGGTTAATTTGTTTTATTTTTACGGCTTTCGGTAAGTATTATAGCGCATTGGCATCAACCACCACGTCTTTGCTGTATTCTCCGTTAGCTAATTTTTGAGCCACGTTCTTGAACGCTTTCACCGTGTAGTCCACGTCTTCCAGCGTGTGCATAGCGGTCGGAATCAGGCGGAGTAACAATTGTCCTTTCGGGATTACGGGGTAAACCACGATAGAGCAGAACAAGTTGTAATTCTCACGTAAATCCATAGCCACTTGGGTACCCTCGGCAACGCTACCGGACAGGTAAACGGGGGTTACAGGTGAATTGGTAACACCGATGTTCAGTCCGTCTGCTTTCAAGCCGGCTTGCAAGGCACGAACGATAGTCCATAATTTTTCACGTAACTCCGGACGGGTTCTCAATAATTCCAATCGCTTGATCGCACCTTCAACCATCGGCATCGGGAGTGACTTGGCGAAAGTCTGAGAACGCATATTGTATCTTAAATACATACAGATGTCTTCATCGCAAGCGATAAATGCTCCGATACCTGCCATCGCTTTGGCGAAAGTGGCGAAATAAAGATCGATTCCGTCCATTACCCCGAAATGGTCGCCCGTTCCGGCTCCATTGGGCCCCATGGTTCCGAAACCGTGAGCATCATCCACGAGTAAACGGAAGTTAAAGTCTTTCTTCATGGCGACGATTTCGTCCAATTTACCGAGGTCACCGGCCATACCGAATAGACCTTCGGTCACAACCAAGATACCGCCACCGGTGTTCTCAACCCATTTGGTTGCTCTTTCCAGTTGTTTGCGGAGGCTATCCATGTCATTGTGCTGGTACACGTATCTTTTCGCGGGAGATAAGCGAAGACCGTCCATGATACAAGCGTGGTCTTCCGCGTCATACACGATGCAATCGTGACGGCTGGTCATGGCGTCGATGATTGACACCATTCCTTGATAACCGAAGTTCAGCAAAAATGCATCCGGTTTGCCGACAAATTCGGCTAACTGTGATTCCAGATACTCGTGACGAGAAGTCTGTCCGCTCATCATACGGGCACCCATCGGGTATGCCATTCCGTATTTAGCAGCGGCTTCAGCATCTGCTTTCCGAACTTCCGGGTCGTTAGCAAGACCGATATAATTGTTCAAACTCCAGTTTAATACTTCCTTACCGCGGAATTTCATGCGAGGACCTATTTCGCCCTCTAATTTCGGGAAAGAGAAATAGCCATGAGCTTGTTTGGCATATTGACCAATGTTTCCCTTCTGTTTTCTTACTCTTTCAAAAATGTCCACTTTGATAATATTTTGAAATTCTTAATTTTGTATTTCTAATATGGAAACAAAGGTAACTAAAAAAATGTATTCCGAATAGGTTCTGCCGAAAAGTTGTGGGGCAGGGAAACGAAATACGCTTAAATACTTAGTCTTTTTTCGCCGGTGGCGAAAGTTACTAGTTGCAGGTTACAGGTTACAAGTTTTTTAGTCGAAAATTTATTGATTTTAGATTTACGATTTATGGTTCTTCGACTTACTCCTCGCTCGTTTGTTTTATCCAATCTGAAATCGTCAATCATAAATCTGAAATTATTTTGTAGTTTGATTTTATTCATATATCTTTGCCTGATGCAAAAAAGGCACTTTATGATGAAGAATTTTATAGGATTTCTGCTTGTAATATTTTTGATGAGTTCATGTGGTGAATACCAGAAACTTCTGAAGAGCGGTGACAATCAACAGATTTATAAAAAAGCTGTGGAGTACTATAACAACGGGGATTACACGAAAGCGTCCAACTTGTTTGACGCTGTTCGCTTGGCTTTCCGAGGAAACACGAGGGGGCAAAGTGTGGCCTATTACCGGGCGTTCTGTAGTTTCAACCAGAAAGATTATGAAGTTGCTGCCGAGTTGTTCAAAAATTTCGTGTCACAATACCCGGAAAGTTCTTATGCTGAAGAATGTCTTTACATGATCGGGTATTGTAATTACAAGGCATCCCCGAAAGCCCGTCTGGATCAAACGGTGACTCAAAGTGCTATCGAGAGTTTCAATTTGTATTTAAGCCGTTACCCCAACAGTACCCGTAAGGAACAGATTAACGCGTATATGGATGAAATGCGGGATAAATTGTCATATAAAGATTATCTAAGTGCCCGGAATTATTACTTGAGAGAAAGATATAAAGCTGCCGTGGTGAGCTTGGAAAACTGTTTGAGAGATTATCCCGGTTCCAAATACCGTGAGGAAATCATGTACATGTTGTTCAATTCCAAGTACGAGATGGCTGTAAATAGTGTCGAAGACAAGAAATACGAGCGTTACAACGCGGCGAAAGAGGAGTACTATTATTTCGAAGAGGAATACCCGGAAAGCCGCTATGCCAAAGAGATGGCTAAGAAGTACGAGGATATCAACGAGTTCTTGAAAACGTATGATATCAATGAAGAGGATGATTAACCAGATAAAATAATAATATTCAAATTAACCATGGTAGATTTTAAGAAAGTTAAAGCGCCGAATAATACTATTACTCGCAATCCGGCTGTATTGGCTAGTAAAGCTGATAATATTTACGAGGCTGTTGCGGTAATCGGTAAGAGAGCTAATCAGATTTCGGTTGAAATGAAAGAGGAGTTAAGCAGGAAACTTCAAGAGTTTGCCTCTTACGCGGATAATTTGGAGGAGATATTTGAAAATCGGGAGCAGATAGAGATTTCCAAATATTACGAGCGTTTACCTAAACCGGTATTAATTGCTACTCAAGAGTTCGAGGACGGGGATATCTATTTCCGTGCATCGTCCAAGGACAAGGTTGAGGCAAATAGTGCGGGAGAGGAATAGTTCGATTTTTAAAAGAATAATATACCTGAAAGTGATCCGCTTTCAGGTATTTTTAGTTTTGAACGCGTTATGCTAAAAGGGAAACATATTATACTGGGAATTACGGGTAGTATCGCGGCTTACAAGGCTGCAACGCTGACTCGTTTGCTCGTGAAAGAAGGGGCTACCGTGAAAGTGGTCATGACACCGTTGGCGAAAGAGTTCATCACCCCCTTGACGATGGCCACGTTGTCCAAAAGTCCGATTATGGTCGATTTTTATAATCCGGAAAACGGGGATTGGAACTCTCACGTTGATTTGGGATTGTGGGCGGATCTTTATTTGGTGGCGCCCGCCTCGGCTAACACGATCGGGAAAATGGCGAACGGGATAGCCGACAATCTGCTGCTGACGACTTATCTTTCCGCCAAATGTACGGTGATGGTTGCCCCGGCAATGGATTTGGATATGTATCGTCATCCGGCGACGCAACGAAATCTGGAGATATTAAGGTCATTCGGGAATATTATTATTGAACCGGAAAGTGGAGAACTTGCCAGTGGATTGATCGGGAAGGGAAGAATGGAAGAGCCGGAACAAATTGTCGAATTTTTGAAAAGGCATTTTGAACGGCAGGAAGATTTCAAGGGAAAGAAAGTGTTGATCACGGCGGGACCTACTTATGAAAAAATTGATCCGGTTCGTTTTATCGGGAATTATTCTTCCGGTAAGATGGGAATAGCTTTGGCGGAAGAGTTAGCGGGACGCGGGGCAGAGGTATTGCTTGTTTGTGGTCCCGTGAATCAGAAGACAAGTCACCCTGCTATCCGTCGGGTGGATGTGGAGTCCGCTTCACAAATGTGTGAGGTTGCCGTGAAGGAATTTCCCGGTTGTGATTTGGCTATATTAAGCGCGGCGGTAGCTGATTTTACCCCGAAAGAGAAGGCAAATTGCAAGATAAAACGGGAAAAGGAAGATTTGCTACTGGAGTTGATGCCGACTCAAGACATTGCGGCAGAGTTGGGACAGATGAAAAAGGATTCGCAATTGCTGGTGGGATTCGCGTTGGAGACGAATGACGAAGAGAGTAACGCGCGTTCTAAAATGCAGCGGAAGAATTTGGATATGATCGTGCTGAATAGCTTGAATGATAAAGGGGCCGGTTTCGGTGGTGATACCAATAAGGTTACAATCATGCACCGGGAGGGAGAAAAGAACGTCTACGAGTTGAAGACGAAAGTGGAAGTGGCAAAGGATATCGCGGATCAAATAGCTGCAAGATATTTGATGGGTTCATAAAGTTGAGCTTTCAGCTCTTAAAGTTTATAAGGTAACGGGAGTCCTTCGGACGAGTTCATAGACTTTGTGAACTTTATAAACTTTATAAACCTTTGACTGAAAGGGCAAATACTTTTGCCCTTTTCGATGGGTGAAATATTTTGAAAAATAAAAATGAAAATCACTTTGTTCGGATAGAAATTATATCTAATTTTGTATTCCGATATGAAGATAGAACATCAAAATATTCGGCAAAGATTGTTATTATGCCTACAGTTCAGGCAAAAACATGATCGTTGCTGTTTTAAGATACAGAAAACCAACATTGTCGTTAGTTGACAACGTTGGTTTTTTTTTATATGGATGAGAAAGAACATAAACACTTAAATGTAGCAATATGAATAAACGTAGCTTAGTATCCATTACCGACTACTCGAAAGAGGACATTCTGGAAGTATTGAAAATCGCTTCTGAATTTGAGAAAAACCCGAATCGCAATTTGTTGGAAGGGAAGGTAGTAGCATCATTGTTTTTTGAACCGTCTACCCGTACGCGATTAAGTTTTGAAACGGCCATCAGTAGAATGGGAGGCCGCATCGTGGGATTTTCCGATGCATCGTCTTCCAGTACAACGAAAGGAGAATCTTTGAAAGATACGACCAAGATGGTGGATAACTACTGCGATCTGATCGTGATGCGCCACCCGTTGGAGGGAGCTGCCCGTTTCGCGAGTGAAGTTGCCAACGTGCCGGTGATCAATGCCGGTGACGGGGCCAACCAACACCCGACGCAGACGATGTTGGACTTGTACTCGATCTACAAGACACAAGGTACGCTTGAAAACTTGAATATATTCATGGTGGGTGACTTGAAGTACGGGCGTACGGTTCACTCTTTGCTACAAGCCATGAGTCACTTTAACCCCACTTTCCACTTTATTTCACCGAAAGAGTTGGAAATGCCTCAAGCTTACAAGTTGTTCCTCGACAAATTGCACATTCCTTATTACGAGCATTCGGAATTGGATGACGTGATTAATGATGCGGATATTCTCTACATGACTCGGGTGCAACGCGAGCGTTTCGCTGACCCGTTGGAATATGAGAAAGTGAAAAACGTGTATATACTGAAGAATTCCATGTTGGCAGGCACGAAAGACACGATGCGTATTCTCCACCCGCTACCCCGTGTGAACGAGATTGACGAGGATGTGGACGACAACAAGAAAGCATACTATTTCCAACAGGCTCTGAACGGCGTGTTTACCCGTCAGGCAATTATTTTCAAGGCATTAGATTTAAAATGGTAATTAAAGAAGAAAAAGATATGGCAGCAAAAAAAGAATTACAGGTGAGCGCCGTGGAAAACGGTACGGTAATAGACCACATTCCTGCTGGTAAATTGTTTGACGTGATCAACGTGTTGGGGATCCAAGATCTGGAGAACACGGTTACTTTCGGGTATAACCTTGTTAGTAGTAAGCTGGAGAAAAAAGCGATTATCAAAATCTGGGATAAATTCTTGAAGGATGATGAGGTGAATAAATTGGCTTTGGTTGCTCCTACTGCCAAAATCAATATTATCCGGGATTTTGAAGTAGCAGAAAAGAAAGCGGTGATGGTACCGGAGCACGTGGAAGGTATTGCTAAATGCGTGAACCCGAAATGTATCACGAACAACCAAAAGGTACGCACGAAATTTGATGTGGTAGGTAGTTCTCCGATCGTTTTGAAATGTCATTATTGCGAGAAATTGACCGATCAAGAGCATATTGTGATTATCTAAGATAGACACTCGAAATTGAAAATGAGGCTGACCGCTTGCCGGAAAGCCTCATTTTGTTTTTATCAGACAGGATTATTCCTTCTTGACCGATTTTTCTTTTTGTTTTATTTTCACGGACTTGCTGGCTGTAAATTTGATGTAATCGTAGGGTAAATAGGTTTCTACTTTGTTCGTTGCCAGATTGAAACGTTCTCTTTTCTTTTGCTGCTTCACGCTTAAGGTTCCGAAATCTTGAATAGTTATCTTTTCTCCAGCTTCTAAAGATTCCAAAATGCAAGAGATGAAAGTGTTGATAACAAGAGTAGAAACTACTTGGCTTTGCCCGCATTTCTCGGCAACTCTTTTGGCTAATTCTCTTTTGTTCATAATTAATTCTTGCGTGGTATTTGAGTTTATATTTTAATTTTGAATGATTTAACGCTATTTTGGCAATAATCTGTCAAAATATTCGTTCATTTGCACAGACAAATATACCAATTTTTGAAAAAACTGAGTCAATCGTTACTAAAAATATTACGTATAAGTCGTTAGATTGTAAATTCAAATAGCTAAAATACCTGTTATCCACGCTAAAATGGGTGTCCAATTAAACGAACGTTTTTATTGACAACTGTATTGCTGTGTATTTGATGATTATGACTTTGTAGTTATAAAATTGCGACCCTTTGTCTGAAGGTTCATATTTTATTTTTTAAAGTTTTGATTATGATAATAGGTTATTTGCGGGTCAGCACGGGGAAGCAACATATTGAAAACCAAAAAGAAGAAATTCAGAAATTCGCGGCCCGAAGGAATTTGAAAATTGATAAATGGGTAACAGAAGTTGTTAGCGGTAAAAAGAATGAACACGATCGTAAGCTTGGAAAACTATTGAAAAGTTTAAGGAAGGGAGATGTGTTAATTGTGACGGAATTGTCCCGTCTAAGTAGGACTTTGTTGAATATCATGTCTATCCTGCACCGTTGTTTGGAAAAAGAGATTATCATTTATAGTACGAAAGATGGCTACGCTTTTGATAATAGTATAAACAGCAAGGTGCTGGCATTTGCGTTTGCGCTAGTGGCAGAGATCGAGCATAATTTGATTTCTATGAGAACGAAAGAAGCGCTGGCGCATCGGAAGTCGGAAGGTGTTCGCTTGGGACGTCCCCTTGGGGCTATAAAGCAGCAGGTTATATTGGAGAACAGAGAAGAGATACATCGCTTGTTGAAGAGTGGAGTTTCGGTTTCGGCTATCTGCCGGATGTATAATGTATCGCGGGAAACATTCTATACCGTGAATCGGAAACATCCGTTGATATAATAAAAAGGCTGCCAAAAAAGTGAATTGGCAGCCTCGTTTTGTTTTACAAACGTGTAAACTTTATTACTCTTCCAAGAAGTTAGGATACATATAATTTGTTGCCGGTACAAATGTTTCTTTAATCGCTTGCGGGGAAACCCAACGCAATAAATTAAAGATTGTACCTGCTTTATCGTTTGTTCCGGATGCACGTCCGCCACCGAAGGGTTGTTGGTCAACAACCGCACCTGTCGGTTTGTCGTTGATGTAAAAGTTCCCGGCGGTATGTGTCAGACGCTCTGTCATTCGCTCGATATTAGTCCGGTCTTTTGAGAAAATAGCCCCGGTAAGAGCGTAAGTGGAAGTTTTATCCAGAATATCCAGTGTTTCATCCACTTTCTCCGGATCGTAAACATATGTCGTGAGAATCGGGCCGAACAGTTCCTCGCGCATAGTGATATAATCCGGTTTAAACGCTTGGATTACGGTCGGTTGTATGAAATATCCCGCGCTCATATCATAATGACCGCCGGCAATAACTTCGGCATCAGACGATTTGTTTGCTTCGTCAATAGCGTTGGCTAATTTAACGAAAGAAGCCTCGTCAATAACAGCGTTCACGAAATTCGTGAAATCTTCGACACCGCCTACTTTGATAGCAGCCAAGTCTTTTTGCACGTAGCTTTCGACTTCCGGCCAGATATTTGAAGGTATGTATGCACGCGAAGCGGCAGAACATTTTTGTCCTTGATACTCGAAGGCTCCCCGTACGATAGCGGTAGCTACTTCTCTCGGGCAAGCTGTCGGGTCAGCGAAGATATAATCTTTACCTCCGGTTTCACCAACGATTCTCGGGTAACTCCGGTATTTGTCGATATTCTTCACGATGGTAGCCCAAATGTCGTTGAATACTTGGGTGGAACCGGTGAAATGAATACCTGCAAATTCTCTATGTGAGAATATCACTTCGGAAGCCGTAGGCCCGGAACAGTACACTAGATTGATTACACCGTCGGGTAAGCCTGCTTCTTTCAGGATTTCCATGATCAAGTGAGCGGAATAAACCGCGGTCTTCGAGGGTTTCCACACGCAAACATTACCCATAAGAGCAGGTGCTCCCGGAAGGTTTCCGGCGATAGAGGTAAAGTTGAACGGGGTTAATGCAAAGATAAATCCTTCCAGCGGACGCCAAACCGTACGATTCCAGATTCCGGGGGCAGAATTCGGTTGCATGTGATATATTTCATACATATTCTTCACGTTGAAACGGAAGAAGTCGGCTAACTCGGCGACAGCATCAATCTCGGCTTGAAAAGCATTCTTGGATTGTCCTAACATAGTCACGGCGTTCATTCGTTGACGGTAGGGACCCGATAATAAATCGGCTGCTTTCAAGAAAATTGCGGCACGGCTCTCCCAGCTCATTTTTTCCCATTCCGGTTTTGCCTTTAACGCAGCGTCAATAGCCATTTGCACGTGGCTCGCGTCACCTTGGTGGTAGTGTCCCAGCAAATGATGGTGATCGTGCGGCGGACGGATATCCATTAATTTATCGGTGCGGACTTCTTTGCCCCCGATGATCATTGGAATATCCACAACTGTAGCACGCAAAGCATTAAGTTGTGACTTCAACTCTTTTCTTTCCGGAGAACCCGGCGCGTAGCTCTTGATGGGTTCATTGGTAATGTTAGGTAATTTGAATACTCCTTTGGACATATTTTATTCTTTTTTGTAGTTAGTATTTTTCAAGATTTCCCAAATATACAAAAATATTTTAAGGATAAAACATGACATATGTTAGTTTTCGCATTTTTAAATGTAAATTTAGTTGTTTCGTGCAACAAAATAAGTTTCGTATATTTGCATCCGTTAAATACGGAAGGTTTCAATTTTCAAGTTATTGTAATGATTTCAATTAATAATGTAAGTGTTTTATTCGGGGATTATGCGTTGTTGGATTCCATCTCGTTTCTGGTAAACAAAAGGGACAGGATAGGTCTGACCGGACGTAACGGGGCGGGCAAGTCTACTTTGTTGAAAATTCTTGCCGGGGTGCAGGAACCGTCCGAAGGAAGTGTGTCGATGCCCTCCGGTTTGAAGGTCGGTTATTTGCCCCAGACGAAAGTGTATGCGGAAGGGAAAACCGTGCGGGAAGAGGCGGGGACGGCTTTCAATGACGTGTTGGGATTGCAACGGGAAGTGGAGAGATTGCATGCCGAATTGGCGGAAAGGACAGATTACGAATCCGACAGTTACATGTCTTTAATTGATAAATTGAACGAGAAAACCGAGATGTTGCATATGCGGGGAGCCGATAATATGAACGGAGAGGTTGAGGTTGTGTTGAAAGGATTGGGATTTCGTCAAGAAGATATGGATCGTCGTTGTGAAGAATTCAGTGGCGGGTGGCGTATGCGTATCGAGTTGGCGAAGATATTATTGGCACGTCCGGATGTCTTTTTATTGGACGAGCCGACGAACCACTTGGATATAGAATCCATTTCATGGTTGGAATCATTCTTGCAGGGATACCCGGGGGCGGTAGTGCTTGTTTCGCACGACCGGGCTTTTTTGGATAATATCACGAGCCGTACTGTCGAAATATCTTTGAGTAAGATATACGATTATAAAGTATCTTACACGAAATTTACCGAATTGCGCAAGGAGCGGATCGAGCAGCAATTGCGTGCTTACGAGAATCAACAGAAACAGATTAAAGATACGGAAGACTTTATAGAGCGTTTCCGCTACAAGGCGACGAAAGCGGTACAAGTGCAATCGCGCATCAAACAACTGGAAAAGATAGAGCGGATTGAAGTGGAACAGGAGGATTCCGCGCGAATTAACGTGCGTTTCCAACCGGCTGTACGTTCGGGTGATGTGGTGGTGAGCGGTCGTGATTTGACGAAAGCTTATGGCAATCACGTGGTATTGCAGGAAGTGAATTTGGACGTGTTGAGAGGGGAGAAAGTGGCTTTCGTGGGAAGGAACGGAGAGGGAAAAACCACTTTGGTGAAAATGATAATGGAGCAGATTCCTTACGAGGGGACGCTAAAGATCGGACATAACGTGAATATCGGGTACTTTGCGCAGAATCAGGCGGATTTACTTGATCCCTCATTGAGTGTACTCGACACCGTGGATCAAGTGGCAGTCGGGGATATACGGAAAAAGATACGGGATATTCTGGGGGCTTTTTTGTTCTCGGGAGAGGATGTTGACAAGAAAGTGAAAGTGCTTTCCGGGGGAGAACGAACCCGGCTTGCTATGGTACGCCTGCTGTTGGAACCCTACAATGTGCTGATTCTCGACGAGCCGACGAACCATTTGGATATGCGCACGAAAGACATTTTGAAAGATGCCTTGAAGAAATTCGAAGGTACCGTTATCGTCGTGTCGCATGACCGTGATTTCCTGATTGGGTTGGCTGATAAAGTGTATGAATTCACGAATAAGAATATAAAGGAGTATTTGGGTGGGGTGACTCACTTCTTGGAAGCGAAAAAGTTAGAGTGTTTCCGGGAGTATGAACAGATGCATCCCCGGAAAGTGCAGGCGGAAGAGAACGTGGCGGAAGAACCCGTTTCCGAGAATAAAGCTGCTTTCGAGGAACGTAAACAGTGGAATAAGGAAATCAAACGTTCGGAGGTGAAAATTGAAAAATCGGAGTTGGAGATTGCCGATTTGGAACAAGCGATAGTGGATGCCGAGGGAAAAATGGCAACAGGGACGATTAGCGATGAGCTACTGAAGACGTATGATGAAGCGAAAAAACGCTTGGAAGCGTGTATGAGAGAGTGGGAAGAAGAGAACGAACGCTTGGAGATGCTGAAATCGAAGGTCGGGAATTAATCGGCAATCGTCAAATCACGGAATTATTAAATTGTAAATTGAATAGGTAAGATGGCAAAGTTTAAACAAGAATGTATTTTCGGAATCCGTGCCGTACAGGAGGCGATACTGGATGAAAAAGAGATTGATAAAGTAATGTTCAGACAAGGGATAAAGGGTGATTTATTCCAACAGTTGTTCGCATTGGTGCGTGAACGTCAGATTCCGTTCCAGTATGTTCCGGAAGAAGTATTTAAACCGTTTGCCGGACGCAACCATCAAGGGGTGTTGGCTGAGGTTTCCCCGATACCTTATCAAGATATCGATGAGGTAATCGGTAGCGTGGTTGCGGCAGGAAAGACCCCGTTCGTTTTGGTGTTGGACAGAATCACGGACGTGCGCAATTTGGGCGGAATTGCTCGTACGGCGGAATGTGCCGGGGTGGATGCGATTCTGATTCCCAACAAAAATTCAGCGAAAATATCATCCGATGCCATCAAGACATCAGCGGGAGCGTTGTATCATTTACCGGTGTGTCGGGAGAAGAACCTGAAGAAAACAATCCGGGAATTGAAACGGAGGGGATTGACCGTGTTTGCCGCCACAGAGAAAGCCGATAAGTTCTACACCGAGGCAAACATGAAAGACGGATGCCTGCTTATCATGGGATCGGAGGATACCGGTATAGATGAAGAGTTGTTGGCTTTGGCGGACGAACGTATCAAGATACCCCAACTCGGTAAAATCGAATCGCTGAATGTTTCCGCTGCCGCGGCTATATTGATGTACGAAGCCGTACGACAGAGGTCGTAATTTATTATCGATTGTATAACCTTGAGTCGGTAAAGGATTCCCGTTTGGTCAGTTTCAAGTCTCTCAACATGGAAGAACGCACGTGTATCTCGAAGTTGTAGGACTGGTGCTGACCGAACGGCATACAATTGAATACCATTTCCCAACAATGCAAGTCCCGCGTGATACTGAAACTTGTTGAGGTAACTTCATTGGCTTTGAAATCATATCCCGATTGGAAAGATATTTTCCATTTCGGTGTCAACGAGAGATCTCCGTTGATACTTAAAATTTGTCGAATATCTCCTTTTCCCTTGGGGGAGGCCGAAGAGTAAGTTTTGGTATAATTCAGGTTGTACCCCAGACTCAGGTTCCAAGGAACATCAAAATCCATATAGTCATCGTAATAACCGCCCACCATTTCGTTTTTCTTCTCTTTGTTTTTTCCGTTGTCACCCGATAGACTAAAGTTACTGGATATGGTAGCATTTGTCAATCGCCCGATTCCACCGTGGTATTTATTGATTTTACGTCCGTTCCCATCGACAGCGTAAGGATCCAACGTTCCGGAGAAGTTCAAATCGACCTTATTGTTGAATACTTTGGTACGGGCGCTTAAACCGATAGTGGAAAATCTCATGCTATCCGCAAAAGGATTGTAAGAAACCCTTATCTGGAAACTCTCCAGTAGTTTTACTTTTTTGAATTGCTCATCCCCGGTCGTGTCATTATCGTTACGGACTTTCATCTCGACATTGTTGTCCAAGCTGAAACTGATGCTTCCCGATTGTGTGCCGATAGTCGTCTTTGGGGTATAAGGCAATCCCTCGTGAATAGCGTATTCGACGTATTTTTCCCCGTCAAAATATTCCTTCGTGTATTTGCCCAAAGGCTTTAACGCGGGCGTGTAGGACGCCGAGAAAGACGGGCGTATCATGTGACGGATAGCGGCAACCTTACTGCCCGGTTTGAACAAGAACATACCGTAAATGGTCGGCGTGTAGCCAATGGAGGCACTTGCCGAATAGTCATGCGAATAGTTTATACCCGGTATGACTCTTTTGACAACTTGTCCCCCGGCACGGCTGGTATCCGGTATCCATATTTTCTCGAAAGTCTTCGTGTTGAGGTACCCGTTATAGTTTAGAGAAGGGGTAAATGTCACGTCTTTCGCTATTTTGAAAGACAAGCTCAGCGGGATATTGTGCTTGAATCCGTTATCCCAATCTCTTTCAAAAGACGATTTGAACAGTTTGTTTTCTTTTGTCTGGATATTGTTTCTTAGCTCTGCCGAATAGGAGATACCGATATTATCGTACCATTTCATTTCTCCCACCTTGTCTTTTTTACGGAAAGGATAGATTTGTGTCATGCGCAAGCTGATGTTTGGTAGCGTGAGGGAGATAGAGGTGTCCCGACTGTTCTGGCTGTGGCTGAGTGAGCCGCTTAAACTGAAAGGACTTTCCGGCCATTTCTTGCTCCAAGATATACTGGATTGCTTCCGTTGATTGGCAATATCATTTATATTGTTTCCGTTATAGTAATTATTGCTCGCGGAAGACATATCCACCGATGCCGAGAAAGAACTGTAAGGGTTGGCTTTACCGTCTTGCGAGTGAGTCCAGCGGACAGACCAGTCGGAAGATTCCTGATAGTCGGGCAGCCCTTTCTCGCTCACGTGGTTCTTGCTCATCGTGGCGTTGAATTGCCCGTTGTATTTATATCTTTTTCTATACGTGGTGGCATATTGCAATCCCCATGAACCGTTGGTATATATGTCCCCCGTGAGAGTCATATCAATATAGTCATTGATATAGAGGTAATATCCACCACCCCGGAGGTTGAAACCTCTCATTCGTTCCTCCCCGTATGTCGGCATGATGATACCTGACGTTCCCTTGTTCGTGATCGGGAAGAAACCGAACGGGATAAACAGGGGCAGGGGAACATCTTCGAGTTCCAAGTAGGTAAAGCCCACGAAGATTCTTTTGTCTTTAATCATTTTCGCCCGGCTCATCCGAAGACGGAAGTGAGGATGGTCATGATTGTCACACGTGGTATATGAACCGTGTACCACGCAATACACCGAGTCGCTCATCTTTTTCGTGGTTTGTCCCTGTACGTATCCTTCGCCTTCTTGCGTGATGATTTCTGTAATAAGTCCTTTTTTCGAATCAAAATTATATCTCAACTCTTTCCCCTCGAATTCTTGCGCCCCGTCTTTGAATTTCGGGGTACCTGTAAGTTCTCCGACGGAATCGGGAACCCCGGTAGCGTATGCTTCTTTCTTTTCCATATCCAGTACGATATAATCAGCCTTCAGTTCGCTCGTGAGGTATTTCACAAACCCGTTACCGTACAAGTAAACTTTCTTGCCGTTGATGGAAAATTTCACGGAGTCGTCTGCGTTATAAGTGATTAAATCATTAAATAACGGTTTTGAAACCGTGGAGTCGTTCCGGATCGTGTCAATTGCCATACCTGTTGAATCATACACGATACGAATGCTGTCGCCCGGTTGCCCGGACGTGTCGCGGGCGAGGACGGGAAGTCTTTTGGGAGTCGGAATCGTGGTATCGAGATTGATGACAGGCCACTGATCTCTGACTTCTTTCGTGGTGTCACTGACAAATACATCAATTCCGTCTCCGAAAAGAAGCTCGGATGCAACACCGTTGGATGATAGTATTATCGGCAGGGCGATCATCGTTAAAATGATACATTTCTTAATAAAAAGCCCTGTATATAATCTAATTTGCAATTTAATATATTATTTTTGTGACTAATATTGCATGACGCATATAGCATTTTTGCTTTGCAAATGTAAGAAATAATGGTTGTTAATGGTCATGATTCTTTTTAAAAAGTTTTAAATACATGATAAATCAGTGCAGGTTTGTAGGTTTCTTGTTGGTTATCTTTCTGTTAGGGGGAATAAAAACTCTCGATGCTCAAGATAATTTGGGTAGAATTACTTGTATTTGTATTGACGCGGGACACGGGGGAAAAGACCCGGGTGCGATAAGCGGACGCTTGAGAGAGAAGGATATAACCTTGGCTGTTGCCTTGAAATTGGGGAAAATGATAAAGGATGCTTATCCGAATATCAAAATAGTGTATACCCGAACAAAAGACGTTGCGGTGGACTTGAGGGAACGGGGACGAATAGCGAATAAAGCAAAAGCGCAGTTGTTCATTTCCATTCACGTGAACAAGTTTTCCAAGTCTACCGTGCGAGGGGTAGAAACTTACGTGTTGGGATTGCATAAATCGGAAGCGAGTTTTCAAGTCGCCATGAAAGAAAATGAGGCGATTCATTACGAGGAAGATTATTCGGTAAAGTACGACGGCTTTGATCCCAAGAAAGCAGAGTCCTACATCATGTTCAATTTTCTGAAGAACAGTCATTTGAAAAATAGTATGGAATTTGCGGCTCCCGTGCAGAATGAACTGGTGAAACGCACGAAAATGCCGGACCGGGAAGTACGGCAAGCCGGGTTTATCGTTTTGATGGATGTCGGGATGCCTGCCGTGTTAATAGAAACGGGTTTTATCTCGAACCCGCATGACCAGAAAATATTGACGTCGGAATCCGGGCAGACAAATTTGGCGCGTGCTATTTTTTCGGGATTCCAATCGTATAAAAATAATGTGGAGCGGAATAGTGTCGTGATAAAGGTGGAAAACCCTGTCACTCAGTCTGAAGAAAAGAAAGTAACCGGAACGGAGAAGAAAAAAACGGAGAATGTTGTTGCTCCTCAAAATAAAAATGACTTATTTTACGCTGTTCAAGTAGCCTCGTCCAAGACAAGAATCAAGGATTTCGGGTATCTGAAGTTGAAAGAAAAGATAGAGGAGTTGAAAGGAGAAGAGCGTTACCGTTATTACGTCGGGAAAACTTCTACCTACGAAAAAGCGTTGGAAAACCAGAAGAGTATCCGGAAGGCGGTGAAAGACTGTTTTATCATTGCTATATATAAAGGTAAACAGATAACGGTCGCGGAGGCAAGAAAAATAGAACAAAAGAAGTAAAGAATAAAATTATACTCATGAAACTAAAAAGAGAAGCCAAACTGGCATTAACTGCAATAGCCGCGGTGCTTATTTTAATCTGGGGAATCAATTTTCTGAAAGGTTCGTCACTATTTGAATCTAAAAGTATATTTTACGGAGTATATAATAGCGTGGAAGGATTGAAAGTGTCCAGTGGTGTCGTGTACCGGGGATATCAGGTGGGGCAGGTCATCTCTATTCAGTTCACGGGTGAACGGTATGATAAAGTGCTGGTGAAGTTCTCCGTCAACAAGGGATTGGAGTTACCTTCCAATAGTTTGGCGATGATTCAGAGTGCCGATCTGATGGGTTCCAAGGTGGTGGATTTGATTCCGGGCGATTCTCCCGTTTTTGCCGTTAGCGGTGACACGTTGACTTCTAAAATAGAACAGGGATTGATGGAGCAGGTAAGTCGTCAAATGCTGCCTTTAAAGCAAAAAGCGGAACGTCTTCTGGGTTCTCTCGATTCCGTTATGGTTATTGTACAAGGCGTCTTCAATGAAGAAACCAAAAAGAATTTGAGTAATAGTTTTGCCAGTATAGATCGCACTTTACGGAATCTTGAAGGTGCTTCCGGTAATTTGGATACACTGATGCAGTCGGAATCCGCGCGTGTCAGCGAGATATTGCGGAATATAAATAGTATTACGGCCAATCTGTCGGATAACAATGAAGAAATATCCAATATACTGGGTAACTTCTCGGCGATCAGCGATTCCTTGCGTGGTGCCAGTTTGGGTGAGATGTTGACTAACGTCGATAATATACTTGCACATGTTGATACGATCTTTGCTAAAATAAACCGGGGAGAGGGAACGATTGGTGCTCTCGTGAATGATAATGACCTTTATTATAATCTGAATCAAGTGAGTGAAAATCTCAATCGTCTGTTAGTCGAATTCAGGTATAACCCAAGACGCTTCATTAACCTTTCCTTAATAGATTTTTCTTCCGGCAAGATCGGCTTGGATGAGTACGGAATAGTGATTTTCGAGTCGTCCGAACGTCTGGATATAAATTCGGAATTATATGTACAAAACTCTGGATTAAAGGAGATTAAGTATAAAGATAAGTATCTGTATATAATTGATAGTTTCAAGAAATTGAAAGCCGCGCAACGGAAATTAGATGATGTTATGAAACGTTACAAAGACGCTTATATAGTTAAAATTGACTTTGTCTGAAAAATAGAATGATTCTAAATAATGCATGTAAGGCATCTATTTTTATTAACATAAACCGAAACTTTTTAAAACTCTATTTTGATATTTCGAATCAATTTTTAGACCTAAGACTTAAAGCTTTATCTAGGAAAATCGCTCAAAATATTGTTACGTTTATGTTAAGATTGCAAAGGCAATTTTGTAATGCGGTCAATATGTAACAAATGAATTAATCTATTGGTTGTTAGTGTGTTATATCTAAAAGATTGATACCTAACCCCTAAGCCATTCTTGGTAAAAAGCAAGCAAAAGGCTCATTTTTTTTAGAGAAATATTTTTTCGAATTTAGCGTTCTATTTCATATAGGATGAATAGGGAATAAAACGATATATATAAATGAAAAGGGATTGTAAAAGTGTTTGGTCGGAATGTCTGGACCTAATTAAAGAACAAGTGGCGCCAAGAACATTTAAAACGTGGTTCTTGCCTATACGTGCTTTGAACTTTCAGCAGGACGTGTTGACAATTCAAGTTCCGAGTCAATACGTGTACGAGTGTCTGGAAGAACACTTTGTGGAGATTTTGCGGAAAGCTATTCGTACCGTGATCGGTCCGAAAGCTAAACTGGAATATTCTGTTGTGGTAGAGGAGAGTCACCCTCGTGACCCGATATCAGTGACGATGTCTTCCACGCACGTGAAGAAGGTTGAGCCAAGTACCGTTTATCTGAACGGTAAAACAGGAGATAATGCCCCGAAAAATCCTTTTGAGCGTAATAATAATCGTGTACAGATTGACCCGCAACTGAACCCTTCCTATACATTGGATAGTTATATAGAAGGTAGCTGCAACCGGTTGGCAAAATCTGCCGCGGTAGCTATTGCCCAGAATCCCGGTGGAACGGCTTTCAATCCTTTGTTGATATACGGGGGCTCCGGTTTGGGTAAAACGCATCTGGCACAGGCAATCGGTATGGAAGTAAAGCAAAACCACCCGAATAAGGTGGTGTTGTACGTGACAACCAATGTCTTCCAGACGCAATTCACGGAAGCCGTGCGCAAGAACGAGATTAACGATTTCTTGCACTTCTATCAATTGATAGATGTGTTGATTCTGGACGATATTCACGAGTTGGCGGGGAAGACTGCCACGCAGAATACGTTTTTCCATATATTCAATCATTTGCATCAATCCGGTAAACAATTGATATTGACATCCGATCGTTCCCCGGCAGAATTGAGCGGATTGGAAGAGCGTTTGCTCTCTCGTTTCCGCTGGGGATTGTCGGCAGAGATAAAAGCCCCGGATTACGAAACGCGGGTAGCGATAGCCCGATACAAAGCCCGTAAAGACGGTATTGATTTCTCCGACGAGATATTGGAGTATATATGTAAATACGTGTGCACCAACGTGCGGGAATTGGAAGGAGCCATGATTTCTTTGTTAGCTCAAGCTACTTTTAATCATCGGGATTTGACGATAGATGTCGTTAAGGATATTTTGGGTAAAATGGTCAAAGACCAGAAAAAGGAACTGACCGTGGAATATATACAGGAAGTTGTTTGCCAACACTTCAATATGGCACCCGAACTGTTGCAGGAAAAAACACGCAAACGGGAAGTGGTGCAAGCCCGCCAGTTGGCGATGTATTTCAGCAAAAATTACACGAATGCCTCGTTGGCTTATATCGGGAAGCTGATAGGACGTAAAGATCACACGACGGTATTGTATGCCTGTAAGGCTGTCACCGACATGATGGAAACGGATCGTGCTTTCCGTGCCCAAGTGGAAGAGTTGCAAAAGAAACTCTATTGCGCGAATTAATTTCTCATGGAAGAGGATAAATATAGAACAGTAAATGCGATTGCCGAAGGCCTGTACAAGGAGAAAGGCAGTCGCTTTATTTCTTTTATTTACCCGGTGAAGACAGAGGAAGAGATTAAAGATATCCTGACAGAGATAAAAACCAAGTATTATGATGCCCGTCATCATTGTTATGCCTATTGTCTGGGGGCAAACCGGGAACGCTTTCGGGCGAATGACGACGGGGAGCCTTCCTCCACGGCAGGGAAACCCATTCTGGGACAAATCGTATCCAACGATCTTTCCAATGTTCTCGTGGTTGTCGTGCGTTATTTCGGGGGAATAAAACTCGGTGTATCCGGTTTGATTCAAGCGTACAGGGATGCCGCTGCCGATGCCATCCTCCATGCCGAGATTGTCGAACGCACGGTGGATGAAGAAATTCGTATCCGTTTCACCTACGTGGTGATGAATGACGTGATGAAAGTACTGAAAGAAGAAGAACCGGAGGTGCTATCCCGGAATTTCGAAATGGAGTGCGAAATGACTCTCTCTATCAGGCTGAAAGATATGCCCCGGTTGAAAGAACGCTTGTTGAAAATAGAGTCGCTTGCGATTGAAGAATAGTTCGTGAAAGCTTATCCGTGTTGTATCGCCATATTTTTTTTCATAAAAAAAGCCCCTTGTCTTTGGGAGTTTAAATAGAATTACTATCTTTGCATCCGCAATTGAGAAATACAATTGAAGGATTCAATAGCTCAGCTGGTAGAGCACAACACTTTTAATGTTGGGGTCCTGGGTTCGAGTCCCAGTTGGATCACCGAAGAGTCTGGAAATGACTACATTAAAAAGATAAAGCCTAAGAATTAGATTATTTTTAGGCTTTTTTTTATTTCCTTAAAGACCAAATAAGTCCTTGTTTAGTTCATGATTTCGATCAATGTCGATAGTGTCCTCTGCATAGGTGAATTCGGTGATAATGGGAAAATCTTCCAGCTCAAGTGTGCTGTTTCATTTCGAATCGCGCACGCATCGGATTGGTCCTGCTACTGATTTTACATAGTAGAAATAGAATTGATATTCGAATATATGGAACAGGCTATGATCCTTATGGATATGTAAAATATTCACTCGGTTATCCGTGTCCGTGGTTGCATTATGATAGTTTCCGCAACTATTTGAACGAATGCCTCCTCCATCACCTACACGTGTTCCCTGTACCGGAAAATAAGATGTCGGACCGTCTTTCCATTGCTGCATATACATATTCATTCCATATCCGTCTGGAAACTTGTCGTCATAATTGATATCACTCATAGATCCCGGATTGAGTCCTGTATTTGTAAATTCGAGCCACAATTCACCCGAGGCAACCCTCCAGCCCGTGGGGCAGGGGTCGAAAATGGATTTTTCCGTTCCGTAGTTATCGTATATGTGTACATTATTGTTTTGGTTAATCGTGTAGCCCTTCATTCCCTCGGAGGCTGGTTCCAGTCCACCCCAAAGTTTATTGTCGCTTTCTCCTACCGGACACCAGTCTCCATTATTGAAATAGCTACTCTTTGTTTGTACATAAGATTCACCTCGTTTCACCTCGTTTGTTCCACAGATGAAAACAGTGGGGTTGGCTATGGCATGTCTGATGGCTCCGGTTAGGGTATTTCCAATCACCGAATGGAACAGCTTGTTTTCATCGATATCGGATGTCTTGTGCACTTCAATCTGGTTGGAGTTGTCATAGTGTATATCTGTATGTTCGTCATTATAATCCTGATATGCATTTGTAATATTGCGTAAAGGAGGGAACGGATCTTTTCGTCCCCATTGATACAACATACCGAAAGCCTGTGTCATTTCATTCGGATACCGATAAAGACCATTTCCTGTACCTTTTTGATTCTCCGCCAGCGCACCGAGGTTGCATGGCATAACGGCATAGCCTTGAACGCGTGGCTTCTCGGGATATATGCCGTTCTTGTCCCAATCGTATGTGTAATAAGTAACGGCTTTGCCGAGATTGTCCGGTTCATGGTCAGTAACCCAGATGTGCCAAGACCATATAATGTTTCCCTTGCTATTGTAAGCACCGATCAAGGCATTCCCTTTCTTTTGTGTTCTAACATAGATTTTCTGATGAATGTCGCCTGTGTTCTCACCGAGTTGCACCAGCGTTCCATTCGTATTATCACCGATACAGTCTTTGGTTTGCCAGATAATGCCGACACGGGCTATTTTCAGGTTCTCGTCATGAGGGCTTAAATAGTCTGCAAAATTGTATCCGCCTCCTGTCTCTACACGGTAATAGGGTTCAAAAGAGAGGAAACCGTTGGGTTTTACAACAAAACAATTGGACGATGGATTGTTTTGGCCTTTTTCTCCTGTGATAGTCAACGTTATGCGGTAAACTTGATTACGTTGTATATTAAAATTATTAAGTGAGTTTCCCCCGGGATAAGCTACATAGAGATATCTTTCGCCACCGATTTCGGTGGTTATATCCACCACAAGCGCGTTGGAGGGGGCGGCATCAGACTTGTTACCACCCTGAGTTTCTGTTTCCCCTTGCAGGTTTTCCGGGACATAGAAAACAGCCCATTCCTTATCTTCATTCTTTTCCAAGTCTGAAGCGGCAAAGGCTATGGAGCTGAATGTTGTTCCATCAGGGAATGGAACCGCATTCATCGGCTCTTCCTGTCCATCACCGGCCAGTGTCTCCACCCGGCAAATATTGGGAATTTGTCTTACGTTGACATTGTTCAGTTCCATTCCTGCCTTCAGCATTTCTACTTTTACTTTGAGTTTGGCATACATACGTGTAACCGGTACCGTGACCGTAATACCTGTCGTTATCTCTACCTCCTCGCTTGCTCCGGCCATTGGGAGTGACACCTTGTCTATCGACCGAGCCGGGAAAGCGGTAGGCAAGGTTTGCTTTTTCAGTTGTTCCAATTTTTTGAACGTTTGCCATGAAGCATCCGTGCCATCGTTAGCCCAGTTGTCATAGCCCGTGTTGGTTACGACATATACGATGGATGGAACTCCCGCTTTCAGATATACGGGCAGGTCTTGTAACATAGTTTGGTCATTGATGGTGTAGTAACGAGGCTTTATCAACAGTTCTTGTGTTGTTGCGTCATATTGGAATACCCAGATGTTGTGTATCTCTTTTTCTTCCGAAGTCTCCTTTTCGGGAATGCTGCTTGGTATGGATGCCCTTGTATTTGCTTTTGTCCCAATGACAAATGCATTGACGGACAAATTCAATACAGCTTCCGTCAGTTCGCCCTCATCAAGGACTGTTCCGTTTGTTTCACTTGCTTCCGGTTGAAGTTCGTCTATGCAACTACCCATTGTGATGGTTGCTAATAAGAGTACGAGTAAGAAGTAATGTTTCATATCAGTCAAAAGTATATTCGTTGTCATAAGCATATTTCCATTCCTGCACGTTCACCGAGAGTCTGTTGTCGCGGACAGTGATAGTGAAACGGTAAAGGTTATTGCGGGTGACGTTGAAACGCTGGGCATTGTCGTTATTATCTGTCTTTCCACTCTCGTCGTATCTTGCGAAATAGACTTTGTGCGGTTCGTCCTCACCGGTCTGGGCATCGAGTCTTGCTTCAATGCACGAGTATTTGTCGCCTGCGTCAATGTTTTGGTATTCGGGCAGGTAGGCAATCCATTTCTCGTATTTGTTTCCGTCAGTATCTATCCACCGGTTTGCGAAGTGAAAATTTTGTATTTTTTCTTCCGTGTCGTTGCTGTTCTCCACGAGGTGCAAGTCACTAACATAATCACTGTTCCACTCACCGCCGTGATCGTAGTCCTCTTGCGAGAAAACGTCTTTCGGGGCACAGTATCCCTTTTTATTATAGCGACGGATTTTCACCTCGCTGAATGATAAGTCGAAATGTTCGTCCGTTTTGAGTATCACCTCCACCTTTGCCATGGCACGGAGCAAGGTGACAGGCTCGGGTAGCAATGTGGCCTCTCCGGGCTTGAACTCTATATTATCGTATTCGTGGACACCATAGAAAGGAATTAGCCGTTTCGGTTCCAACTCGAAAGAAGAAAAACTATCGAATTGTCCCCATCCGGCATCACAGATGTCCGCGAGTAACGTTTCTCCGGTCTTCATCATATCATCGCCATATTGCGGCCAGTTGGCAAGTACGACCATCTTGAAGTTTTCGTGATTGGTCAAAGAGGCGGGAGCCTTGCCAAGCACGCTGTAATCCCGGTAATCGCTTCCTTCGGTCACCACGAAACCGGACGGTTCAAAACGGGCGATGAACTTATTGTCTGAAGTGAAGAAATAAATCCTGTAGTTGTTGTTCTCTATGTCTATATAGTTTTCATAGGTATTGCCGACCTCGTAGCCTTCAGTGGCCTTTGGGCTTCTTGCGGGTAATCTGAGGCCGATGCTGAGAGCTGTTTCTTTATCGGGTATATCGAAGGTTTCCGTGTCATGGCTACACGAGGTGTTCCACAACCCAAGAAACATCAGAGTTCCCGTGATGATATGTTGTGCCACATTTTTCATTTGCATTCCTCCTATTACAATTCGCTGTTTTGCAGTACTACTTTCCAAGAGTTGATATAAATGTAGGCATCAAGCCAACGATCACCTTCATCGAGGAAAAACATCATGTCGTACACGTCCTGCCTGTCGAGATACTCTTGATCGCCCATATCCCGGTTATAGAAACCTTTCACGAGCAAGGCATAATCGATAAGGGGAATGGAGAAAACTGTTTTTCCTGTTTCCTTGTTGGTCACGGTGAGCCGTTTTTCCTGTCCTTTCACTAGGCGCGGCACGGTCAGTTCAGCTATGGTCGCACTGAAAGCGGTACGAGGTGCGGTCTGTGTTTCTTCGGTCTGGGAGTCCATGCCCGCTTCCCCGGAGTCAGTATGCCATGCGTAGAAAGTCACCGGCTCGTCGGGCAGCAGCGTGTTGTCCCAATCCATGCTTCCGTTAGTGCCGGTGATAGTGAAAACGAACTTGTCTTTGTCCACGGCTTCTCCCGAAAGGTGTTGTAATACCACTCGCACGTTGTTGGTGTTCTTCACCAGCGGTACGGTATAAGTGTACGTACCTTCGGTTTCACCGAACGTCTGTTCCGGCAACCAGCCGTGGAACAAGCGATCGAGATCTTCGGTAACAAATGCCTTGTTCTCGGCATCATGTTGCCTTTCAAGCGTGCAGGTCAGTTCTTTGCCGACGGTTGTTTCCGGTATCGAGAAAGAGCCTTTGTCGGTAGTACCACACCAAACAAGCAGGTCGTATTTGCCCGGTTCTACATCTACAGTCATGACATAGCCATCGGTTGCAAGGGCTTCTCCTTGTTCTGTACGTTGCCAAACCACTCTGCCGTCGGCAGCGAGCAGGTAAAGTGTCACTACGTTCACCTCGTGGGCAAAAGCATCGGCAAACTTCATGTTGTAATCGTAACGGAACTTCACACGGTAGTTTACCGAGCAATCACCCTCACCGTCATAGATTAAGCTGTTGCAGGCGTATAGCATCGAAGCGCAAGCGATGGCTGCCATCAACTTGCAGCTTGTTTTTCTTATGTAAGACCGTATATCCATTTGACTTATGTTGTTTTATTCTCTCTATAAGCGCTTTTCTAAAACCATTCCATGCGGGGAAAAACCTCATGGAATGGTTGTTTGTAAGATAAGGATTACTTCAAGCAAATTAAAGTTCCACGTTTTGGCTGACAATTTTCCAAGAGAGGATATTGATTTTCGCACCAACGTAATAAGTGTCACCGTCCGGAGCGCCGGGAACGATTCTTTCGTCTTCGTCAAAAATACCTTTACCAATCTTTTCCAATTTGTCGATGGTAACTACATAGTGGTGATTGCGCACCACGCCGTATTTGGCTTCTGGAATAGTTCCGTTTGCCGCGATAGCGCCATTGTTGAGGTGTTCGATAGGAATATTGTAGTACATCAATCCGCCGTTGTAAGCAATGGTGCCTGCGGAAGCAGCAGCCAAATTATCGTTAAGACCGGTGATGCTTTGATTCGAGTAAGTGGTGCCGTCTTCTTCATATAACGGGGTTGCATTCTCATTCGTAAATACCACTTTCACTTTCCCGTCACCCACGTTCTCCAACTTCACATACTCTCTGCCAATTTGGGTATATTTAGTATTACCTTTATCATCTTTGCCGTCTTCATACCACACGTTCAGTTGGTTCTTCGTCTTCAGTATGTTAAGCACGTATTCGAGAAAAGAGTCTTGTTTGAAAAGCACACCGTTGTAACGTACGAGGTCTAGTGCATTGCCGCTTGCATCGCAAACCTTGGCTTTCAACAAGATGCTCGTGACGGCAGAAGGAAAGTTGGTGGTAACGATGGTATTCGTGTTGGTGTTCTCGGCGCAATAGGCAGGGGCTTCCAATTCGATTAAGTCATTTTTCAAATCGACATAGTTCAGGTATTGGGAATTGGCAGGGATTCCCGCTGCATTTTCAGGATAGCCGGAAAAACCGTAGTTGAACGACTTGCTCCAATGGCTACGGTAGTCGGTCGGTCTGTTCCATGTAAAGCCCAAAGCATCATTCGTCCAAGTTACATCCATGTTCTTGACCATGTATGATTTCTTCGCCGTGGCATTCAATTTCCATCCGAGCAATTCCACGTAAAGGTCTTCCGAAGCGATATTACCGCTTCCCGCCGAGTTGTCTTCGCCTGCCACGGTGACTTTTATCGGGTAACGTCCGTTTGCATCCTTTGGGAGTTCTTCGGACACATTCAAGGTTACTTTGGCTGCTAGACGCTCCACGTAGACAGTCATTGCGTTAGTAATGATATTCACGTCCGTTACCGGTTCAAGAGAGAAATTTTCCTCTTTAACTTCCGTCACGAAATATTTTGCCCGATTAGCTTCGGTGTAACTCGTGGTACTCATCGTAAAGTAATTGGTAGTGACGTCATTGGTGGTTGTCGGGTAATAAATGCCTTCTGCGTTATTGTCCGCGAGTGCCGTTTGCATTTCATCGAGCGTTTTCCCATACACGAAGTTATCCGGTTTGTTAAGCACCGTTACCATGTACTTGGGATACTCCTTTTTGTCCAGCCCTTGCAGCACAACAACATTGTTGCTTTTGAATTCAATGTTTTCGGCTGGGGTTGTCACTGAGGCGTTGCCATCCGTCCAAACATCGCCTTGCGTTACGAATACGCCGTCTGCATCATAAAAATAAAAGTAAACGTTTTTTACGGACTGTTCGTTTGTTCCGTATTCAAAGTCACCCTCTTGCGCCCTTGTAAGGGAGCTTGCATCGGCGAGGCGGATATTGACGTACGCTTTATCGCCTGTGAAAACATTCGGTGTTTCATTTAGAATGAGTTCCGATTCATCGTTCGAGCATGCACACAATGCGATACACGCGAACAGACCTAAAAATAATTTATTCATCTTCATAATGTGTATAATTTGATTTTATTAATGATATATTTTCTTGTTCGTATTTAGTGTTTACCATTTTCAAGCTGTTCAAGCGTGGTGCAGGCTTGCTCTAGTCCTAGTGATTTCGCCTCATTCAAGTAACGTCGGGCATTGTCGTAATCCTTTTGCCGGATGGCCAGTGCACCTCGGGCATAAACAGCTTCGGGTGAATTGCCCGCCTTGGCAAGGTAGCGCTTTGCGCCTGTGAGGTCGTCACGGCGCATGGCGGCATTGGCGGCGTTCAGGTTGGCAATGGAGTCATCCGGGAACATGCGCACCGCTGTCTCGAACACCTCGGCGAACTCATCCGTACCGGGTTCATACTCCTGTGCGGCAAGGTAAAACTCGTTCAGGCTCAGTTTCTGCGGTCGTTCACGCATGATTCTTTTTATCTCCTCCACGTCACTGTAACTGCGGATGGTATAGGATATGCGATAGTCGGTGCGGCGCAACGCCGGATAACAATTCTGTAACAGGAAGCGGTATTCCGCCGGATAGTCATGTTTTATTTTCAGTTCTTTGGCATCCGGTTTCAAGTCGCTGTCTATCAAAGCTATGATTTCCGTGCGGTGTTCAAGGTTCGACCGTTCCACGTAGCGGCGCAATCCTGCCCAATCTTCCGGTTCGTGGTCGGTTATTATTACATCACCTTCAAACCGGTAGAGTTGCTGTATATGTTTCTTCAATGCGGCGGTACGTCCGATAGCCAACTCTTTATTATGTGCGTAAGGACTTTCGGGCGAAGCGTAACCTTTCAGCCATACCGAAGTGATGGTTATGTCTGCATCGCTTCGCACGGAGTCTATCGATGACTGTATTTTCTCAAGTTCGGCGGCGTTGTGTCGATAGTTCGGATAAATCACCGTTTGATCTACCGGAAAGTCGATGAATGCCGAGCCTTCGAGTGAATCCCGTTTTTCGATCAGCCCTTGCGGATGTGCATATACCAGTTCGGGGAAAAATGCCTCTGTGTGTCGTCCGAGCGTACCATTTTGCTCTGCCAACAAAGTGTGGCAACACCCGTAGTCGCTGCGGCGAAGCAATAGCACGCAGCCGTTCATCCATTCGGCGTATGGTACCATGTTATGATATTCGATGGTATTGGGCTTCTCCGAGACTTTGTAGCTCTTTTCATCCTTACCCGACAGCATACTCTCGCCGTTGCGTATATAGAAGTAGTAACGGCGTCTGCCGTAGATCCCTACCGATTGCAGGTCGAGCGAGTCGTTACCATTGACTAGCCATGGTGTAAGAAGCACAGCACGATTATTGTCCACGTCGAGTCCGGACAAATCCAAAAGCATATCTATGGTGATGTACTTGCCGTTACGTTCTATTCTAAGATTTTCCACGGAAACATCATCCACGATATCTTCTTTCCGCGTGTCGGTTCCGGTTTGCGCTTCCGTTACCACAACTATGCCCAAAAAGGCTGATAGGATACATAATGTCTTTTTCATTTTGCACACGATTAAAATACATAAACAAGATTAATAGCCGCTTTCGTCGGTCCCACGTAGTGGTGCGGCTTGTTCCTTTCTGTTCTTCTGCCGCACCCGGCACACTCGAAGCGGTCATAGCGTGTATAGGAATATCCAAAGCCAATTTCCGCCTCAAGATTCCAATGCCGTCCCAGTATCCACGTGTAACCATAAGCGATACCTGCACCGACGAACCAGCCTTGATAACGGGAATCCTTCAGTTTGCGGGCATCCGTGCCGAGGAAGTTGATTCTTCCGTCAAAACCTCCGATGTTATACTGTCCGCCATGAATGTGAGCACCCACAAAGTGCCCCGAGAACCGGTCGCAGAACCAGTATCTGACTTCAGGTTGAACAGCCCAGTGTTTCCAGTGCCGGTCGTGCGAGAGCGTCCACGCGTTGAACTGTCCCGTAACGTCCAAAGTCCATTTAGGCGCGAATCCGACCTCTATTCCAAAATTCGGGTTCAGGAAAGCGTCCGCCAGAACATTACTCTTGACAGCCACGTTCTGGGCTTTGACACCCTGCGTTATACCGGCGATGGCAACTACCAGCAGAACAAGCATTCGTTTTATAATTCCATAGTTCATACTTTATTGTTATAGTTAATAATTCCATTGCAAACTTTACTGTCTGTCCTTGTATTAGGCTTAAGAGGGCAGTTGCAGTTTCCTTGCTTTCTTTTTTATTCTACACAAAGAAACGATGCGTTTGTTGTCGCGTAATGCCAAAACGTATAAATCATTATTGGTAAAATCGTAATGTTCATTATATGCAAACTGCAATTTTGTAACGGATATGTCAAATCATAAAAGTCAAACTCATTTTTTTAACGTACGGAATCATTATTAACAGTTATAATGCCTATAAGTACAGTAAATTAGATTATCTTTGTATATCACAATGCCGGAGTGTATATGGCTGTCTACCCAAGCAATTTTAGTCACCGGGAAAAACCGGCAGAAATATACATTCGAGAAGAATAATTTGAATTCGATTGACATGGGAGCATTTGTCACATATAGCAACTTGATAACCTATATTTTACCAATATTTTGTTCGGCCATATGTTCAGTCTTTACCTTATTACTGTTATTGAATTATCGTAATCTTGCCGAAAGGAAATTAAGGCGGGTAGTGAGTATTTATTGTATTCTGATAGCTGTATGGTGGTCATCCGTTTTGTGGCATGCTCTCTCTGGCGATTCGATATTCCTTCCGGTCGATATTCCTTTTGCCCTGTCATATATCTACATTCCCGTATTGTTCTATAACATTGTTTATTACTTGACCTATTTAGAGGACAAAAGAAATTTTCCCGTGCTGAATTACCTTTGGCCGGTACCCACGTTGGCAATAATCTTGATAGCGGCAGTCCGAGTATCGCCTCTCGGGGAAGAAATTTTTACCGGATTGTCATTGTTCGAGCGATATATGGAGTTTTTTATATTCAGCTCTTTACTGCGGTTTGTCATGGCGGTTGTCTATATCGTTCCGACCGTCCTGTTATTGTCGCGGTATTATAAACAGACTGTACTTCAAAAGACCGACACGGATCGAAAATATCTCAGTATAAAATCATCGCGTTGGCTCATCGTGTTTTTCATACTTTCCATCGCGATATTGCTGATTGCGTTTTTGCCTATGTTGGTCGGCACAAGCCAATGGCTTATTCGGCTGAATGCGTTATGCATTATGGCACAGGAAATATTGCTTGTATACCAAGTTATCCGTAGACAATATCTCTCTTACAAAACATTCGATTTGTTTCCGACCAACGAAAAGAAAACAGGAAACAACGGTTTGAGTGCCAAACAGCGCCTTGCGCCGGACAACGCACGCGGACAATTGAACAAGAGGGTATTCGAAAACTATTTGTCTCAACAAAAACCATATCTCGATCCTGATTTCAAACTGATTGATATGGCTGAGGTGATGGGGGTAAACCGTACTATCATGTCCAATTTTATCAATCAAACTTATGGCATGAATTTCAGGCGTTACTTGAACCAGTGGCGAATCAAGGAGTACCAGATTTTGATAGAGCAGCCTTCGAACGAACGTAAAAATCCGTATCAGGTAATGGTCATGGCGGGATTCAAAGACTCCAGACATTTTCAGCGTGCGATCCAATTGGAGAATACATATAAAGAACAATCTGACCAAGAACCATAAATAAATAGAAAGGATGAATCAAGATATCGGACGTGCAATAGTTTTTTCAATACCCGTGGTAAGCGCTGCGGTCAGCTTGATCATGATTTTGCTCGACATAACCCGCTCTTCCAATACGGTCAACCGGAAGATACATTACAGCATACTCACTGTA
Source organism: uncultured Butyricimonas sp. (assembly GCF_959596855.1). Lineage (NCBI taxonomy): Bacteria > Pseudomonadati > Bacteroidota > Bacteroidia > Bacteroidales > Odoribacteraceae > Butyricimonas > uncultured Butyricimonas sp. Next base: position 34,584 of record NZ_CAUFYA010000011.1, on the reverse strand, counting down.
TACTGTCTGATCATGCTGTACTGGAGCGGACTGGTTATGCATTCCATTGCCCGTGACGCTTTCATAGCATACCTGCCTGTTTTCTTTTCCTCGTTCAGCTTTATTCCCATATTCTTGTACTTGATCACCTATATTATTACGGGAACAGGCGAACGGAAACGTTTCCCCGCATATCATTTCATCCTTCCGTCGTGTTTGACCGTCACTATCTACGTGGTAGCCTTTATAGTGCCGTTCCGGCAACGATGGACAGCTATTTATGATAGCGATACAAGTTTGACAACTGCGATTATTGACATCACGTTTGTCGTCTGTATTGTGCTGAGCGTTTTATACTCCGGGTTGAGCTTGCTCCGCATAAAGTCGTATAAACGTCAGGTAACCGATTATTCCGCTGATATCTACCGGATGTCGTTGGATTGGTTGTCCTTTATTATCCTTTTTAGAGTCGTGCTGCAAACCTTGCCGATAGCCGGATTAATATTGGGCATCGAATTATTCAATAAGGTGGGGGGAATCTGGGCATTTACAACATTGCCGGCGGTCTTTACCCATATCGTGCTGTGCCTGAATATCCTTTCGGAGAATTACGTGATTATCGAACCTATTACTGCCAAAGAAAAGGAAATGACCGCCTCGGGAAATTATGCGCAACTGGGGCGGCAGCGGGTAGAGGAGTATTTGGAGAATAAGAAGCCTTATCTAAATCCGGAATTCAAAATAACCGACATGGCCAAAGACCTTATTTCCAACAGGACATATATATCGGCTTTCATCAACCGAGAATATGGCATGAATTTCAACCGTTTCGTCAATAATTACCGGCTGAAGGAAGTAGAAAGATTACAGTCGGAGGCCGTACAAAGAAAGCAAAAAATATCTTCGTTGGATATTGTTATCCATGCCGGGTTCAGTAATTACCGCAGTTATTTCCGGGCTAAGAAAATGGTGAAAAACGATGCCATTCCTATAGAATAAAAATGTAGTTAGATTTTCAGTAACCAATCCCCGCGTGATTAATCAACAATTGAAGGAACTTGAAAAGTACGGCATTATCGAGAAGAAAATATATGCCGTACTTCCGCCTCATTCCGAATATTCGCTCACGTCGACGGGCAAAACACTTATCCCTGTCATTGACAAGCTGGAAGAATGGGGGGATTTTTTCCTCCCGACGATGAAAAAGATTCTTGAGGCAGAGAGGGGCTCCTAATTTGCGAAACTTGTGTCGGGAAGCGAAGCGGGTGCCGTGCACGAGCGGGAAGCCCGAATAAAGCTCTTTGCGATGAAAGTGAACACAAAGCCATAGCCCATGCAAGTTTGGCTTTCGGTTTAATGAAAACGTTGCATTTCCTCTGTGCCGGCTCCTGTACCTTTATACTTGTTTTCCTTGTGGTTGAACCGGTAGCTTACGGTCAATTTGATTTGGCGCGTATTGTCTTTGACAGCCCGATATTCCGAAGTTTTTCCGTCATAGAAATAAGAGGCATCTCGCATGGTATGGAATAGATCGTTGCCTTCGAGCAGAATATTCCATTTGCCTCCTGCAAACTCTTTGTTGAAACTGGCATTCATATACCAAGAAGATTTCATCTTTCTGTTCTGAATATAACCGTCGCTGTCCCAACCACCGTCGATACGAAGTAAAAAAACTGCCGGCAGTGTAATGGCATTTTCCCAACTCAAATGGAAGAGCGTTCCGTCCATGTTTTTCGGCTTGCCCAGATATTCGATGTCTAACCATTGTGTGTTGCTGGCGACCGACCACTTAGGCTGCCATACACCGAAAGTAGGGGCATAGGCGGCTGAAAAAAACAACTCGTCGCGCGATTTTTCGTTTCGGAATTTATTGACGGTAATCTTCGGATCGGCGTTCAACTGCTCGAATGCGAAAAAAATATCATCCTTGTAGAGGTTGTAGTCGATTAGAACTTGCAGGTTGTTTCGCCAGATTGCCCCGAAACTTACGGAATTGATATAGGTGGGTTGCAGCTCGGGAGTTCCGCTCAGATACGTGAGTCGGTTGCCGTAACTTACCGCACTGTTTAGCATTTCGTACATGGGACGTATCGTTTGAATACGATAGTCCAGCGACAACTGTGTCTTGCCGACGGCGGCATTCAGCGAGACGGAAGGGAAGAAATTGTCGTAAAACTTGCTCCGTTCGGCTTGAAACAGCCCGTTCTCATAAAAATCATACGTCACATGTTCATAGCGGAACCCAGCATTAACGTTTACCGGTCCGAAAGCTGCTTCGTAGCTCGTGAATACGGCCACGTTTCTGTCGGTTATCTTATCGTCGGAAGCTGTGATGATTTCTTCGAATCCGCTCGACTGCGACCGTCTGTACGTGTCGGTATATTCCGAACCCAGCGACAGCTTTCCTTTCCACACAGGATAGGAAAGCACGAGTTTTCCTGCAAACAGGCGGTTGGTGTAGTTGTCGCTCGTTCCTAAAAAATAATCCTCGTGGTTCAGGCTTCGGTCTGCCACCTCGCTGCTCCCGTTGCCGTCACCCAGCAAAGCATCGGTATTGAAATCGATAGTCAACTTGCCGACCTCTCCTGCATAGTAAGCATTGACGTGATGGGTCGACGATTTTTGCATTGCAGTTTCCGATGTATTCCAACTGTCAAATGAGCGGTTATCAATGAATACGTCCGTCAGATTCCGGTTGTCGGTTTTATAGCGCGGCATTGAGGTCAGTTCGTACATGCCTCCGAGCGAGTGGCGGGAGTTGATTTCATAATTGGCTCCTATCTGTCCGAAATAACCTTGATTAGAGCCTTTGTCTTCTGATGTAGCAGCCTGTGTCCATCGTTCATCAACACGAGTTTCGATGTCGGTGACAGCCGTTTGGTGAGAATGTGTCAGGTCGTAACGGAACGAACCGAAAAGCGAAAAGCCGCCTTGTCGGTAATTCATGTCCAATTGTTGGGACGTATTGAATTTATCGGCATAATCGACCTCCGAACTGACGCTTATCCCGAAACTATCATCCGAATTTCTCTTTGTCTTGATTTTCAATACCGCTCCAACAGAAGCATCGTATTCCGGTCCCGGATTGGTAATGAGCTGTATATTTTGAATAGCGTCCGACCGAAGTCTTTCGAGTTCCGATTGGTCGCGCACCATGCGGTTGTTGATATAAACGACGGGAGCGCCTTTGCCGATGACCTCGAATGTACCGTCGATTTTTTTGCGGATGCCCGCCAGATGCCCGATTACGTCTTTTGCGGTTCCGGCCTTGCCGAGCACGTTGTTTTCCACTTGCGTGGAGATACCTCCCGCAATAGCCTTGTATTTTGGGCGGTATCCGGTCACGATCACATCGCCCAATTCCAAAACATCCGGCTTCAAGACGATCGTTCCCAAATCGCACGGAGCGGATTCGAGCGTGCGGGTTTGAAATCCAATGAACGATATTTGCACCATATATGTTCCCGAATCGGCAGCTTTCAATGAAAAACGACCGTCTTCTCCGGTGATTCCTCCTTGAATCACTGAGGAATCGGTTTTATGGTACAGGGCAACGGTTGCATAGCCGACGGGAACGGCTTGTTCGTCTACAACCTTGCCCGTAAATGCTTGGGCAGAAGCACCCAATGATAAGAACAGCATCCCTACGGACAGCCAAATGCGAATTGTTTTTTTTCTTGGTTTCATAATTGTTGTATTTAAATTGTTTGTAGACCATTTGGTCTAATTGTCCCTATGTGAATTTCCGCCGAATACAATTCGACGAGTCTACGATAGGATGATTTTAATATGTATTATTGCGTTATCAGCGCATAAAGACTTTCCCAGTCGCGTTTGATATATTTCAAAGTGTCTATGTTGCAAAGGCTTTTCAATTGTTTGGAACTTACGCCTTCATATACGTCCATAAACAATGCAACGATTTCTTCGTCGGGTAAGTTGGTCGCTATCTCACCACGCTCCCGGCCGACTGCAAGAGCTTTTCCCCATGCCTCGCGCTCCCGCTGTTCCTGATCCGAAATCATCTTTCCCAGTGCCGGTATGCGCATGGAGGCTTGTCCAATCAATATCTGCACTTTGAATTTTTCGCCCAGTCCCGACATTTTGCGGGCTGCTTTTTCACGTACATGGAATAGGGAATCGATAAAACTTCGCACCGACTCGTAAGACAAACGGCTGTGATTGATCGTCATATAGTTCACGATCAAGTATCTGGCCGCTTCCTCGAACACAGTCTCCTTGTTCTTGAAGTGATAATAGAAAGTGCCTTTGGCCTGCCCCGAAGCATCCAGAATATCCTGCATGGTGATTTCCCGATACCCCTTTTGGAGGAACAGGCGCAAGGCGGCAAGGAGAATAATATTTTTCGTATCGTTCATATTAAAGAGTGATATAATCTTTATTAGACTATTTGGTCTACAAAAGTAGATCGTTTATTTTTATTTTCAAAATAATCGGGCTATTTTTTTGAGAAACAAGAAATTCACCTGCACATTTTTTTTGTGAGCAGGTTTATTTCTTTTTTACTCAATATGTGTCTTCCTGAAGTAGGTTTACTAATTGTGAGAGTAAACTTTTTCAGGATAATATAGATTCGTGTTTGTAACTCTTGTTTATACTTTTGATTTATTTCCCTGAAAAAATTTTTAAAGTAGATGGAGAAAGTTCGACATTCTCGTTATATTAGGCGATTGTCAAAATGGAATGATGGGAAGATTGAACTTTTTCCTCTCGCGTTCAAGCTAAAATAAGTTAAATAATAAGTATATATTGTATATATGCATTATAGTTGATTTATAGTATCTCCTATTCATCTCCTATTCAACTCCTATTCATCTCCTATTTTAAAGGTGGAAAAATAGAAAATTAATTGTAATTAAATAAAATATGATAATAGTAAAATATATGAAATATTTATTATTAATTCTTGTTAGATAACTGAATAGGGCAGTAATTTATCACGAACAGGGGAGGAAAACAGTGAAAGGTATTTTGATTCTGTTTCGCACGGGTTAGATACCGTTTTTAGGTCGTTATGTGAAGATTCACAATAGAAGTGCAATCTTCTGGTTATAATAGCTTTTTAAATTCTTCCATATCAGGCAGGGCATTCTTCATAAAATTGTCGCATATTTTTAATGCTTCGAATTGAGAAATCTCTTAAACTCGGCAACTCTACACCTTTGTTTTAATATTAATTTTCTTTTCGAGTTTTAAAACTCATGCAAGATTCAATGCAGTTTGAAATATTAGGCGATTTGCAAAACGGGGTATCACTACCACCAAGATAATGACCTTACAATAAACTGTATATATAAATCCTCCCTTATGAAGAATTATATCAAAAAGTGAGGGAGAAATTTCTGGATTATCTGCAAATGAATTATCTTTACAGATAAGAAGGTTATTCTCTCTTGCTCATTAGAGCCAATTTATCACAGACTTCAGAATAGTCTAAAGATACGAAAAAATTGTACTTCGAGTATGGGATAAGGTTGAAGCGAGGGAGTTTTTTTATCTTATAGGCGTAAAAATCAAAGATTTTTATGTAAGTTTGAATCTAAAAGGATTAAATTGTGAAATAGATTGTGAACTGAATACAATGGTCTACCACTTCTACGGTTTTATCTACGTGGAAGTATTAATTGTTGTACTGAACGAAAATAACAGGAAATACGAGCATTGAGTGTAGGTGGAATGGAAATGAGAGATAGTTATATAAAAGAAGAATCAAGATAGAACAAAAATAATTTTGAATATGGAAAATAATTTGAATAAGGATATTATTATACGGCGACTTGCGATTATAAAATATCTATATAATATAGGAGTACAACAATCTATGCAAGTAGAAACAATTGCAGGATTCTCTATTTTGGCATTCCATGACTGTGCGGAAATGTTCTTGTTGCTTGTTGCTGAGAATAAAGGAAAGAAAGATGAGGTTAATTTTATGAGTTATTGGGACAAGTATCCAGAATTGACTCTTAGAGAATCAATGAGAGCATTAAAAGACAGGCGCGTGAGTATAAAACATAAAGGGCAGTTCCCCTCAAAGTTTGATATAGAGATAAGTCGTAGTACAATGACGGACTTTTTGGAACAAAATACTCCAATTCAGTTTAAAATTGAATTTAAGGATGTTTCTATATCGAATCTTGTTTCCTATGAGAATGTCAAGATGTATATTGACATGGCCGAATCAAATTACAATGAAGGAAATCTTTACGATTGCATTGTAAATTGTAGAATCGCATTTATGGAATTGTTGTCTACTTATGAATTAAATAAGCGGAAGCAATATAGTATAAATAGTTTATTGAATATTGGAGATGAAATAGGAGAAGACTATCAAAAATTGGTTGGCTCGGATGATAGATCTGGAGCAAGATGGTTTGAACAGGTGACTAAAACTATGAATAAAGTACGTGAGGTTTTAAAGATAACTGCTCTTGGAATTGATTATAGGAGATACACGTATTTTGAAACGATAACTCCAGAAATTCATGTGTGGTGGAAAGATGGGGGTAGGGATTATGAGGCAATGCCGCAAGAATATTATGAGAGGAGAAATATTTTAAAAGGTGTAGATTGTAGGTTTTGCATAGATTTTATAATTGACAGCGCATTAAAACTACAAGAGTTTGATTATGATATAAATAATATTTTGAAATAATGACTATATAAGCCTATGTTTCGATTGAGCAACCTATACAAAGCAATGGAAACCTCACGAAGAGAAGGGCTTCCGGTATACGAAAATTTAGAGAGGAAAGCCAATGAATTGGAAGAGAACAGCATCAAAAAAGAGATTCTTCCGATTGTAACTGAAATTATTTTGCACTAGCCTTAAGGCAAGTATAACGAGAGTTGGTGTTGGTTGTAGACTATAAGATTAAAGTTGAGATTGTATAATTATTATTAATTACGACAATGAAAGAGACAATAAAAGGTATCATTATTGGGATTATTAGCAGTATAATAGCATCTGGTGTGATTTATGCTATTACAGAAAGATTTTTGTGGAATATTCGACTCCCTTTGTGGATTTGGCTTATTGTTTCTGTTGGATTGTATCTCATAATCCGCTTAATCAAATACCTAGTGCTTTTATATAAAGTTCGCAACGTGGTCTCAGAGTATACAGAGGGATGTTTTGGCAATTCATACACTTATATGTGGGAATTCAAAAAATGTAAGAATGGGCAATATAGTGTATATGGATATGAGCCTACAAAGATTATGCTCAAGAAGCCTTTGTCGGAACTAAACAATGGTAACATATACACTTATGGGCATGAAGTTCCTGAAAATACAATAAAACTCATTATTCAATTGACTTTAATATGTACGGTTGATAAAAGTATGAGAGGGAAGTTGCAGTCTGTAATAGAATATTTACACTATATTGAGAATTCGCAATATCATGAATTGATTCATTAATAGGATTAAATTGTGTTATAATCAAATTGGTAAGTGTTTAATTTGAAAATTGTTATAATATGGTGATTACAGAATCTCAGAATATAGAATTTAAGGAAAATTGGCGTGACGAGTATTTGAAGTGGATTTGCGGTTTTGCCAATGCGCGGGGTGGTAGATTGTATGTTGGTGTACGTGATAACGGTGAAGTGTGCGGAGTTGCGGATGTAAAGAAATTGATGGAAGATATTCCAAACAAAGTACGTGACTTGATGGGTATTCTTGTTGATGTGAATCGTTTGACGTACGATGACAAAGAATATGTTGAAATAGTTGCTGAAGCCTATCCTTATCCTATTAGTTATCATGGGCATTATTATTTGCGGAGTGGTGCAACCAATCAGGAACTGAAGGGTGCAGCACTTGATCGCTTTATGCTTCGCAAGCAGGGACGTACTTGGGATGGAGTGCCTGTGCCGTATCTGAAAGTGGAGGATTTGGATAATGTTACATTCGATATGTTTCGCAAATATGCCAAGCGAAGTGGACGCATGGAGGAGGTTGATTTGCAAGACGATAACAAAGGGCTTATTGATAAACTTCGTCTTGTTGAAGGCGGTTATCTAAAACGGGCAGCAGCACTGGTCTTTCATCCCGATCCGGAGCGGTTTGTTACGGGGGCTTTTATTAAAATAGGTTATTTCAAAGAAGATGCCGAGTTGATATATCAAGATGAAGTACACGGAAATCTATTCCAACAAGTGGGAACAGTAATGGATATATTGACAACAAAATATCTTCGAGCCATGATAAGCTATGAGGGCATTCATCGGATAGAGACTTTGCCGATGCCACGTGAGGCTTTACGCGAAGCACTTTTAAATTCAGTTGTACATAAATCATATGAATCGCTCACGCCGATACAAATCGGGGTGTATGATGATAGGTTGGAGATTTGGAATTGTGGAATATTGCCTGAAGGCTGGACGATAAACAATTTGTTGGGTAAACATCGTAGTCGCCCTTATAATCCGGACATAGCAAACATATTTTTTCGTGCGGGAGAAATTGAAGCATGGGGACGGGGAATAGAACGCATTATTGTTGCTTGTAAAATAAATGGGTATCCTGCACCCGAATTTCAATATGATGGTGGTGGTTTATGGACGATTTTTCATTTCAATGAGAACTACCAAAAGACTACCCAAAAGACTACCCAAAAGACTACCCAAAAGGAATTGATAGAACTAACAGAAGCCCAAGTAGCTATTATTGAATATTTGAAAGAGCATCCTCAAGCGAGCAGAAAGGAATTAACTGAACATATACCCGATATAACAGAGAATGGAATAAAATATAATCTCGCCCGGTTACAAGAGTTAGGTCTTTTAAAACGTATTGGAGGACGTAAATTTGGTTGTTGGGTATTCATTAATAATTAATGAAATATGAGTAGAGAAGGTTTTGTAAAGATTTTAGAATTTACAATTATTCTTGAGGAGGCTGAACCTGAGGTTGTCAAGCAAAGAATATATGTTTTTCATTGGGCAAATGAATAGGGCAGTAATTTATCACGAACAGAGGAGGAAAACAGTGAAAGGTATTTTGATACCCTGTTTCGTGCAGGTTGGGTACCGTTTTTAGGTCATTAGGTTTGAATCAAGATTGGTGCTTTGCTAAAATATGGCTAAATAGGGATGTGTGTGCGTGAATGTTTTTTGATTTTTGATAAAAATGTCATACCTTTAGGGGAACTAATGTGAAAAGAGTAAACTACTTTTTAGATTAGAATTATAAAACCTTAAAACAAACAGGTATGAAAAGATTAGTTTTAATCAGTTTGCTAGCGTGCGTGAGCGTATGTTTCGCTTTCACGAACGCGTCAGCCCCGGCGACTTACTCTCGTACAGTGGCGGGGACGGTTTATGATTCTCAGGATTTGACGCCGCTCAGTGGGATTGTGGTTTCTGAAATTGTTGCAGGAGAAGTCACGCAAACAGTTCAGACAGACGGTGACGGGCATTTCTCATTTACCGCTCGTAGTTCGAAGACTACCATCTCGATCAGTGATCCTTACGGGGAATACAGAAGTGGCAGTATGAGCCTTGACACGGACAAAGAAGATTGCTCGAATCTATCAATTCCTCTTGATAGGAATTAAATCACGAGAAAGTTTTACTATTTCTAAGGAAAAAGGAAGACGTGTAGGAAAATGTGCGTGGGCGGGTAGCTAACCGTCCACGTTTTATTCATGGATAAATTTTAAATGTTGCTGGCAGGTTAGAAAAGCATCTATCCTAAAGTTGTCATTTCTTTTTCTTCTCAACTTTTTCCTTTCTCTTTCTTTCAGCTTCTTTCTTTTTTCTTGCTTGTTCTTCTATTTTTTCCCGGGTTTTCTCGTCCCTTTTTTGCTCCAGTTTATCATACTTTGCTTTTATTTCCGGATGCAAATTCATATAATCTTCGATGGTATCACTTTGCACGAACGGGTCGGGCATGAAATCAGCCATTCGACACCCCAAAATTTTCGCCGCCTCGTTCAATAAATTGACATTATATTTTTCTTTACAATTAGGATTTTCGATTTGTCTAATGTAAGCTTCCGATAATCTTAATTCTAATGCCAACTTCCTTTTACTATAATTAGCAGCGATTCTATACTCCATTACCTTGTTAATGATATATATTTCAACCTCCGTGGCTTGTAATTTCGTTTCTAGTTTATTCATCTTTAGTTTCATAACAAAAAAATTAAAGCTAAAGGAAATATTTTTATTAGTTTATTTGCGTTAGTCATAAACGACTACTATATTTGTACCTATAAACTACCTAAAACAAATTAATCTCGTGGAGGGTTGTCCAATGCGAAGATGTCAAATATTAAGTGATATAACACGTGTAAAACATACACGTGAACGTTTAATGTTAAGAACGACAAGCTATGGATTTATATGACTTCCTTTTAATCTTTTACATGCTCGAAACACCCTTGAATTTTCTTGGAATGTTTCTTCCTGTTTTTGTAACGGGGAAGTATGTTCCCCCGTGAAGACTTTATAAAGAACCGGAATATAATCTAACACTAACACCCCAATAATCCAAGGAATACACGTTGATAGCGTGTAGATACAAAGTGAGGATTGTCACGTCCGCAAAAACTTAACAATCCTCTCGTCAGTTACCTGTTTAATAGTAAACTAACAATCAAAGTTATGAAAAAAAAATCGAAGAAAAAAACTAACGCGGGAAAGCTTTTATTAAAGCCTAAATCGCGAGAAGGTCGGCAAGTTCATCACTTGTTTTTAACTGTAATAGCATTACTGTTACTGAGCAACTTGCCCTTTTTCACGTTCGCGGGAAACACGCGGGATTCAATCCCCAATTATCCCGTGAAAGGGAAGGTGATAGATGAAAAAGGCATACCCCTTCCGGGGGTCACTATCTTGTTAGACAGTACATCCGTGGGTACGGTCACGAGAGTTGACGGGACGTTCTCGTTCACGCTCCCAAAGGCAAAAGGAACACTAGTATTCTCTTTTATCGGGTACGAGAGCGTGAAGAAAAACTTCGCGAGCGGTCAAACGCTAACTGTAACACTCAAAGAAAAAGTTTCTAAACTGGATGAAGTTACCGTGATAGCCTACGGTACGCAAAACAAGAGGGACGTGATCGGGGCGATGTCAACCGTCAAAGCCTCGGATATTAAAGATATTCCCTCTCCCTCGATCGCGAATTTATTGCAGGGGCGAGTGGCAGGGATGAACGTCACGAACATGACGGGGGCACCGGGTGGCGGTGGAACATCAATCACGATCCGGGGATTTAACAGTTTGAGTATCGAGAGTACCCGGCGGGGTAGCGAACCCCTGTGGGTGGTGGACGGTGTACCCTTGTTGTCATTTACTTCTCCCATTACAGGCTCGAACACGTTGGCGGATATTGACCCTTCCACGATTGAAAGCGTGCAGGTGCTGAAAGACGCAGCTTCCGCTTCCATTTACGGTTCCCGTGCCGCGAATGGAGTTATTCTCGTGACAACAAAAAAGGGAGGTTTGAATCAAAGTGCTAAATTCAGCGTGAACGTGTCACAAACGTATTCTTTCAACCCCAAGCTTCCCGAACTAACGGGAGGAAAGGCGGAAAGAAGACTTCGTTTAGCCGCACTCAATAATTTCGCGCAAGCGTATTACAATCCCGAAACAAACACGTACCAATACGTTGATAATTATTATGAATCTTATAATGAAGGGTTAGATTACAATTATTTTTGGAATCAAGGTTATGGCACGAACGTGCCGATCTACCAAGACAGCTTGAACCCGTTCTATAACAATTCCACGAACCTTTTCAAGTACTACTTTAGAACGGGAAAGGTCACGGACGCGAATATACAGTTAAGCAAAGGATACAGTACTTTCTCTTATAACATAGGTTTGGGGTATTACACGGAAAAGGGTGTTTTAAAGAACACGGGTTTTAACCGGGTAAATTTGATCGGTAATTTCAACATCCGTCCCTTTGACAAGCTGGAGGCTAATTTCAGGATGTATATCGCTCGAACGGGACGAGATCGCTCGTCATACGATATGCTCGTGAGCGGTTTTAGTCAGGGGGTGGAGTTGGAACAAATCCCCGGGGAAATACTTGAATATTCTACCGTGTTCCCCGGTCCCGGCACGAAAGCTTTTCAAGAAGCAGTCAAGCGGTATGACGAGATCAAGGAGAAAAACGAAGCCTACCGGCTTAGAGGTTCTTTTGACTTGAGTTACGAGATAGTGAAAGGTTTGACGCTAAAATCCTCCGTTGCGGCGGATATATCCCTTCAATATCAAAACCTGTTCATGCCGTCCAACTTGGACGAATATAACGAAACTTATTCCAACGGGCAGCATAACCGGACACAAATGCTTCTGAATGAAAATTTAATCACTTACAAGCGTGGTTTCCGTGACAAACACAACATTGATCTACTCGCGGGGTTATCGTACCAGATGGATCAGAAAGACGATATAGGCGGGTGGGGAAAAGCCGCGCCGTCTAACTTGATCCGGTATGTACCGTGGGCGGGTAACGCTTACGATACCGAGAACAAGCGGCAACTGAAAGATTTCATGACAAGCATGGAACGTAGCACGCTCATGGGAATTTTCGGGCGGGTAAACTACAATTACTTGCAAAAGTATCTGTTTTTATTCACGTTCAGGCGGGACGGTAGTTCCAAATTCGGGAGAAATGTACGTTGGGGTAGTTTCCCGTCCATCGCTTTAGGTTGGACTGTATCGGATGAAAAATTCATGGACTGGAGCCGCGGGGTGTTGGATTATTGCAAACTACGTGCCAGTTGGGGTAAATCGGGGCGACAATTCGACCAACCTTACATCGCTTTAGGTCTGCTAGAAGCCAGTGACCCGTTTCTCGGCTACCCGACCGTGCTACCCGATTTTGGATTGGGACTAATAAATCAAGGTTTGACATGGGAGAAAACAGATCAATACGATTTAGGTATCGACATGGATTTGTTTAATCATCGTCTTGCCGTGACTCTGGATTATTATTACAGGTACACCGATAAATTGTTGTATATTGTTGCTTTACCGGGGAACTATTCCGGTTATGCCCTACAATGGCAAAACGCCTATTGTATCAGCAATCAAGGCGTGGAACTGGATGTCAAATGGAACGTGTTGCGCCGTGAAAATTTCAACTGGAATCTAGAATTTAACATCGCCCGTAACTGGAACAGGTTGGAAAAAAGCCAAGACGAGAGAGATTTTACAAATTACTCTTCTCCCGATAATCTAAATATCATCGGCAAACCCCTGAACGGGATTTACGCCTATCAAACCGCGGGATATTATCAAGACGATAAAGACGTGCCTCGTGATTTCATAGCGGGAAAAGACACCCCCCTCGGAACGGGGCAACAATTCTATCGTGCCGGGGATCGTGTTGTACTTGATAACAGCGGGGACGGGCGAATCAATTACGATGATCGAGTTTTCTGTGGTTCCCCGCTTCCTCTCGCGTCAGGCGGTATTATTAGCACGTTAAACTATAAAGGATTTGACGTGAATCTTCTATTCAATTACGTGATTGGAAGACATATTTTAAACCAAGGCACCGGGGCATCCGTGGGGACAATCCCAAGTAAAAACGTGGGAGAGATAGCCAAGCCCGTTTTCGCCGATATAAAGAATATCAGTTTTTGGCAAAAACCGGGAGATAACACCGATTATCCAGTGAACCGACCGGAGTTTGGATTGAATAATTTTGGCACGGCGATAGAAGCTAACGTTCAAGATGTTAGCTATATCAAGCTAAAGACTCTGACAATTGGCTACACGTTACCCCAACGCGTGAGAAAATTTATCGGGTTTGGTGTACGGGTATTCGCGACGGGTGAAAATCTTTTCACGATTACCAATTATAAAGGGGCTGACCCGGAAAGCGTGGATACCGTGACGGGTATTGACGGGCTTGGAAATTACCCCTTGTCAACAAGATTAACATTTGGATTAACCTTAAACCTATAAGCATGAAATCAATTCTTTATATATTCTTCCCGTTCGTGTTTATCTTGAACTCCTGTTCCGATAGCTTTTTAACGGAAGAGCCGGAAATTTCGGTCACGAACAATAATTTTTGGAAAACCGACCGGGATTTTGAAGCCGCCACGATGGGCATGCACTCTCTTCTTAGATCCGCACAGGGTAATGTTATGGTCCAATACCGGGATCGAGGACTAATATTTGATAACCTCGCTTCTTGGCAGAACCCGTGTAACAATGAACTCTCCCGGTCATGGGGTATGATTAGCGGCAATTTGGATTGGCAACCGGAGTACAGGGTTATCGCTTTCGCGAATGAAATTATTTACAATCTAAAAAAGGGGAACCTCGCGGAAGAAAGGTATAATTATTACATGGGGCAAGCCCTCGTGTTAAGGGCTTACATGTACTTTTACGTGTTACGTGTATGGGGAGATGCACCCTTGATCTTAAATTCAGAGGACACGGGGGAAATAGGACGGACGGCGTGGCAGGAGATCGCCGGGCAATGTATAACGGATTTACGGGAAGCGGCAAGGTTGTTACCTCATGCGGACGGGCTAAAAGACGTGAATGGCGAAACGATCACGAGCAAACAAATCGCTTCACGGGGGACTGCTCACGCTATACTGGCTCATCTTTACGCTTGGAAAGCGACACTGAATAAAGAACCGGAACTGAATCAACTCGCGCTAGCGGAGTGCGACACGGTATTATCTTACAAGTACTATCAATTGGCGGGAAATATTCATGACGTTTGCGAAACGGTGATGCTTGGCAATAGTAGCGAGGGAATTTTTGAACTGGATTACAGGGATACCGATTTCGATTTCGTGACATCCGGTTCACGGTTGGCGGGTTTTTGTCAGTCATTCCCGATTGTTCCCCTTTCTACCCCACAGACCAAACGAAGGAATCTAAGAATAAATAACACGACGGTTTACGCGCTTTACCCGGACGCGAACGACGATCGACGGAAAGAATACTTTTATGAACTGGATTATTACAACTCGCAAAGCACCTCGATCACGCAAGGGGCGGCATACATTCAAAAGTTGCGGCATTATACCACGCATACCGACGGGATACAGGTGGGGCGTATAAAAAGTTATCTCGATAACGAGATCATCATTCGTCTTGCCGACATTATTTTGTTGCGTGCGGAATTGAAAGAAAAAACGGGTGACAGAATAGGCGCGGAGGCGGATTTGAATGTTATTCGTCAAAGAGCCAATACCAGCGTTTACGATGAAAGCGAAGGCAGCCTGAGAGAAGCCATTCAAGACGAGAGGGACAGGGAATTGTTTCTTGAAGGTATTAACACGAGGTATTTCGACATGGTGAGAAACGGTATGTTCCGGGAGAAACTGAGAGGCAAATTTAAAACCTTGACAGATCAAGACGTGGCGGACGGGGCTTTATTTCTTCCCGTCGGTTCTATCGCGTTTAGCAACAACACCCGCATGATACAAACTACATACTGGAAAAGAAACGGTTATCCACATAAATAACAAAGCTATGAAAAACGTATTACTTGTATTAACTATTGCCTCGCTAATGGTATGTTGTGATAAAGATAATTATATAGATTTCGGCATACACGAGCGAAAGCACGATTGCACGGTTTGGGAGTATTTTCAAACCGACCACGCGAATTGGGATTCCCTTGTCGTGATGATCAAACACGCGAACATGATAGGATATTTTGACGGGACGAACAAAGACGAGATTACTATTTTCGCCCCGACCAATCATTCAATTAATCAATATCTATTTCAGACGCTTGGTGATGATTGGGAACGTTTGTACGAGAAGATAACGGATATTCCCGCCGACGAGTGCCGTGAAATGCTTTTCTCGTACATGATACGCGGGAAAAAGTTTTTGGAGGACTTTGAGCACGAGGTGAAAGGTACTCTAACGGGCGGGACAATGGTGCAAGCCTTGTCGGGTATAGATTTAAGGGTGTACAGGATTACCTCTTCCTTTTACGATATTCCTGACATCGGGGCGGAAAAGTTGGCGTTTCAAGCCCCGGAAGGTTATATAGGTACGGTTGCCTCGTGCAATATCGAGATGAACAACGGGGTGGTTCACTCGCTTGACGCGACCTGTATGTTTACAAAATTATAAAATCAGAACCATGAAAACAGTTATATTATCATTATTTATTCTTCTTTTGGCTATCGGTTGTCAAAAGGATATCGCTATCGGGTACTTGAACGTGGCGAACGCCATGTATTCGCCTGATTCGCTCGTGGTGAAAGCAAAATTGGACGAGGAAGAGGACGCGTATCAAATCGAGCATAAAATACCGTGGCAATCGAACGCGATGGACGGCGTGGAAGGTACATTACCTATTTACTTTCAGATATGGAGCATTAACGGGGAACAACCGGAAATCATGAATCAATTCACGATAAAGCCCACGGGGGTGATTGAACTCCCGTGTAATCATACAGTTCCAAACGGGCGGTATGTTTTAAGCGTCAAGATCAAGAACCAAGATCATGACTACATGATTGATTCAGCCTTCACGGTTATCGTGGAATAATGACTAGAAGCACGCTATATTGCATCAGGTTGAAAATATTTTTAGACATTTTTTTGTTTATGAGATAATTATTTTCCATCTTTGCAATAAGGAACGCTACGCGTTCCGTTATGTTGATAGCGTGCAATTATGCACTGTGAGCAGAAACTAGCAACTTCTTATGGAACACGGTGATTGCAACGCCTTCGCACTCGATTACGTATAGTATATATATAGTCGGGTCGAGGCTTGCTTTTCGTTTCCAAGGTTTGCTAGACCTCTGCTGCGAAGAGCAGTCCGATCCGATTTTATAAATCTCCCGGATTGCTGATATACAGCGCCGGGATTTTTATTCCGGTGCTAACCTGAAAGCAGCCGGAAACGCACACGAGGGGATACGCCTTCCTCTTTTACACATTAGTTACAACCCGGCTGTTTTCTTTAGAAATGTGATGGATGAGTTATATACTTGATCGCGGGTATTTGAACTTAGGACAACTTGATCTGATGATTATAATAATTGGTAGTTTACAAAAAATTAGATCAAAAACAGAGGGGGAACCCGCGCTCCCCCTGTCAAGAAACTTAATGGCGAGGGAAATTTTAGCTCCTTCTCGCTTTAAGTCCATTCCAGAAGCTGCCCCTCTCCCGGGGGCGGCTTCATTTCTTGTTCAGCGATAAAGATAATTCTTTTTCCAAAATATGATGGATTGATTGCAGGGCAAACACAGGGCAAATGCGTCAAGACGCTTTTCGTCCGGTTCATAATGAGCTTTTCGCTCCTAAAGTTTATAAAGTTCATAAAGTAACGGGCGTCCTTCGGACAAGGTTTACCGGCAGCCATGCTGCCGTGGACAAAGCGCCCGCTAGGGTCCATAAACCTTATGAACTTTATAGACTTTATAAACTTTTAACTAAAAGGGCGAAAAGCCTTTTAGTCAAATGTATAGCAATGCCCTAGTGAAACGGCGGAGATCTGTAATAATGGTTACAAAACAAGTAATCGGTATACCGGCTTTTCGCATGTGACGGGTTACCTTTGTAACCGGTAATATTTTATTAATCATTAAACAGGTACAATTATGGAATACGTGAAACTGAACAATGGCGTGGAAATGCCGATCTTGGGTTACGGGGTTTATCAAGTGACCCCGGAGGAGTGCGAGCGTTGTGTGTCGGATGCTATCGCCGCAGGGTACCGTTCTATTGATACGGCACAGGCTTACTATAACGAGGAGGGAGTGGGGAATGCCATTCGTGCATGTGGCGTGCCCCGTGAAGAGCTGTTTATTACCACGAAAGTATGGATTTCGAACTCCGGGTACGAGAGGGCGAAGGCATCTATTGACGAGTCTTTGCGGAAGCTGCGGACGGATTATGTAGACTTGTTGCTGATTCATCAGCCGTTCGGGGATTATTATGGAACTTACCGGGCTATGGAGGAAGCTTATAAAGCGGGAAAAACACGAGCCATTGGCGTCAGCAATTTCTATCCTGATCGGTTTGTTGATTTGGCGGAGTTCTTTGAGGTTAAGCCTGTCGTGAATCAAGTGGAAACGCACGTGTTCAATCAACAGGTGAAGCTATTGGAGATTATGAAGGAGTACGGGACACGGGTGATGTCGTGGGGACCGTTTGCCGAGGGGCGGAATGATTTTTTCACGAACGAAACGTTGGGAACGATCGGAGCCAAGTACGGCAAGTCGGTGGCACAGGTTGCTTTGCGATTTTTGATACAGCGTGGTATTATCGTGATCCCGAAGTCCACTCACCGGGAAAGAATGGAGGAGAATTTCAACGTGTTCGATTTCGAGTTGACAGGGGAGGATATGACGGCTATCGGGTTGTTGGACAAGGGTGAAAGTCTGTTCTTCTCGCATTATGATCCGGAAACGGTTCGATTCCTGATAAATATAGGCAAGTAAGGTTGCCCGTCAAGTCCGTTCATTTATTTCCGTGTTCCCGGGTGAAGCGAAAGATCTCTTGCCAATAGTGGCTTTTAGGAGAGCTTTCGCTTTGCTCCCGGGGTACAAACGGGACTTTCGGGGCAACCTCTTGAAGCCGAGATCAGCGATTCTCTTTCCGCTTCTTTACCTCGTCCACGAGTTTTGAAAAGGTTTTGTCTTTTTTACGCTTTTCGTGCTCGGAAGTAGAGAAATGCCATGCTTCTCGCCGGAGTTTCATGTAGCTTTTGTATACCTCGATATCTAATATACCGTTGTTTATTGCTTCCAGAACTGCGCAGCCGGGTTCATTCGTGTGCGTGCAATCCTTGAAACGACACGATTCGGCATAGTCCGAAATGTCCAGCATTTCCGCTAAAGAATCGGGATTGTCAATTGCTAACCCGAATTCCCGAACGCCGGGTGTGTCAATCAGTATGCCCGAGCCGTCCAGCAATAGCATTTCTCGGCGTGTGGACGTGTGGCGTCCTTTTCCGGTGGATTGGCTTACGTCGGACGTGAGCAATACCGATTTCTCGCTAAGGGCGTTAATCAAGGAACTTTTCCCGACTCCCGAAGAGCCGACAAATACCACTGTTTCGCCTTCCTTTATGGATTCCCGTAACCGGAGTATAGTTTCGGGATGATGAATGCTCGTGAAAAACACGGGCATCCGGCAGGCGCTGTGCTTCAACGCTTCTTTCACTTCCCGTCTGTCAAAACCTAAATCGGCTTTGTTGAGTACCAGCACGGGTTTGATGTTTTCTTCCAGTATTTGAATCATGAAGCGTTCAACCCTGCGGAGGTTGAAGTTATCGTCAAGACTCTGCACGATAAATGCCTTGTCAACATGTGCGGCAATGGCTTGTTTGTCGGCGACTGTCCCGACTTTCTTGCGATACAGAGTTCGTTCGCGGGGTAACATATCGACGATTATTCCTTTGTTTTCATCGAACGGTTGGAAAATTACCCAATCACCCGTGCAAGGCAGTTCAAAGTCCGATTTGCCGAACATCATGTTTCCCGTTAGTTCACATTGGAACATCCCGTTTTCGGAAATCACTTCATAACAAGTGCGGTGTACGATAGCCACTCGCCCGCGTGGCAGAGTGGCGTAAGTATTTAGATTATTCATTGTTTTATTTTTTTCGCGATGTAAAATACATAACCGTAGAATTCTTTATACTTGCGGTATAGTTCCTCTTCGTGGCGCGAGGAGGAGATGAGTTCTTCGGCGGTTTTATTTCCCGGGTATTTGGCCGTGAATTTTTCTCTTGCTTTTACCAGTGGGGCATAATAATGATCTGTCCAGCAAGTTGTAGGCAGAATGAAGGAGGCGACGAGAAGATACCCGGCTTTCTGTATTCGGGCTACTTGATTGGGTATCGTGTCTATCTCCGGGTAGGCTTCCATCCAGAAATCGTGAATTTCTGCCGGGCGTTCTTCGGTAAACCATGCGCTTTCGGAAACGGCGATGTATCCCCCTGTTTTCAAATATTTGCGCCACTCGTTCAGTCCTCGTTCAAACCCGATGTTATAGATAGCTCCTTCCGACCAGATTAAGTCCAGTTCTTCCTCTCTGAAAGGAAGGTTGTCCATCGAGCCGACGATTCCTTTTACTCGATGCTGAAGATTCAATTTTCCGGCGTTATGGTTGAACCGGTCAATGAATCCCGGGAAGAAGTCAAGACCTGTAATGTGTCCCGGGGCGTGCTGAGCCAATACCATTGTCTGACCACCCGTGCCGCAACCCAAATCGGCGATGCGGGATTGGTCGGAAAGATTGTCTATAAAGCCCAGCGCTTTAAGGGTTGCTTCGGGACTTCCGGGTCCTTGACGTTCTGTACTTAGGAAATATTCGCAGATTAAATTGAAATCGAATTCGTGAATTGTTTTATTTTCGTTACTCATTTTCTTAACGTATACGGTATACAAGCGAAAGCATAATTAATGCTGTCATTATTGTATACGGGTTAAAAACTTAATTAATACAATAGATAATATACTCGAATGGAATTACTCGAGAATAAACGAAGGGGACAACCTGTACGGGAAATACAGATTGTTTACAATACCAAATCCGAAATAATAAATAAACTATTAAACATCAAATAATTTTTAGTGTTACAAATATACGCAGAATTTAGGTTCGTTGCAAGCTAAAACTGTAATAAAATGGAAATATAACGCGGAAACGAGTGTTTCGCCCGTGCTGGGGAAGGGGTGTCGGGATTGTGACCGGATTTGAAGAGAGGCGTTAAAATAACGTGGGGTCGCTTCGCAGGCTTTTCATTTCCCGCTCTTTTATCACGTCGTCTTCCAGAACGTGTCCGACGAGTTTGGGCGAATGTTTGTCGTGCCGTTCCGTGTTGCGTGACAGTTTCCCTTTGCCCGTGTTGGCGTAACAGTATATGCAACCGTTGAGGCAGGAGTCATATGTGCCGATGTCAATGCTCTCGATACATTGGCATATATCCCGTTGATTCTTGTCCTTTCTTGCCGTGATCGGGTAACCGATAATCCTTTCTATCAGTTCTTTGTCGATGCACATTCCGGCGGGAATGCCCATGTCCCGAAGATCGACTTTCACGGTACACGTGTCGAGGTGTATCGTGTCGGGGATTGTCTGCACGAAAGAGGCTGCCATTTCCCGGATTTCTTCCATGGATAGGGGGTGAATGTTATGTCGCGTGACGGCTTGCCGGACGTGGGTGTAGTGATCGATAAAGCCGAGCATGCATCTTTCCGTGTGGTCTTTCAGTCGCGAGGCGATAAATGCGAATGCTTCTTCGTGGAATCGCGTGTTATACTTGGAGTTCGTCAATATGGGATCGTACCGCCATATCACTTTTTCTTTGCCGATCTTTTCGGCAAGGCGTTTGAACGTGTCGATTCTCCGTTCCAAGGTGGGAAGGTTTCCTTCAATCTCTTTCCCGTAAGGGTTGAGCGTGAATTGGAAATAATACTTGAAATCCTTTAAGGCGTCCAGTTTATCGAGCATCGGGACGGCATTCTTCGTCCAGAAAACCATACAGTCGACGACATCCGGCGTGAGCCGTACTTGGCTGATCTGTTTCGGGTTAAAAGGGTTTGGAACGAGTATGTACCCTTCCTTTACCCGGTTGATGAACCATTCCGAGTAAAAAGAGGGGATGTCTGTTCTTCTGCTGGCACTGATGAGCATGTAGTAAAATTACTATTTCAACTCCTCCTCTATAAACAGAGGGAGAGCTAGTTACTCTCTATTCTTTTTAGCGGATGAAATTAGTCATAATTTTACTCTCCCCTTCGGGTGGAGTGAGCGTGTCTTTCGTCTGTTCTTTCATTTTCATCAACCAAGCCATATTTTTCCCCAGTGTTCGCATGATTTGTAGCCCTTCGTTGTCTTGAATGATTTCTCCGGCTTTCAACCCGTGGATAATATTCCAGTAATTGGAGGTCGGCACGAGCATTTCGGAATACGTGAGGTAATGATTCAGCCCGTCCAGCGTGGCAGAACCGCCCGAACGGCGAACGGCAACGATGGCAGCCCCTACTTTATGGCGGAACCAATTACCGTTTGCCCCGGCAACGTAAAAGGCGCGGTCGAGGAAGCATTTCATTGTTCCGGCGATACCAGAATAATGAACGGGAGAACCGAGAATCAGCCCGTCGACATCTTTTATCTTTTGTAGCAAGTCGTTGAGCGTGTCTGTGGTAATGACGCATCGTTCGTTATGATTCTTGAAGCACATATTGCATCCCATGCAACCGTGTATCTTCTGGCTTCCGACTTGAAGTATTTCAAATTCGATGTTTTCTTTCTTTAGTTCCTCCCCGATGACTTTCAGGGCTTGAAACGTGTTGCCTTGCGGGTGCGGACTCCCGTTAATTGCGATTACTTTCATTTGTTCGTGTTTTTGTTGTTCGTGAGTCTTTTTACGTGTGTTGTCGGTAAATGTTGGGTTATTCTCTGCCTCCCGAGGCATATTCGCCCGGGCATATATCCATGACTTCCCGTTCGGGTTGGATTAATGCCGATTCATGTTGGCATTTCCATCGGATTTCAGCATCCATTTTTTGCTCGTTGAGTCCGGCTATCGTTTCATCGTCTTGGATCGGGTTGTTTTTGGTAAAGATGTAAGCGGCCACGTTATAGGCGTGGTCTACCACGGCATTGGGGTCAAGTTCATGGAAATGGTATTGAACGTCGGGAAGACCGATGGCATACAAGCCGAGCGAGTCGACCAACATATCGTTTGTTCCCTGAATGTTGAAGAACCGGACATTTATCCCGAAATGGAGAAACCGACACTCTTCGTTCCACGGGTTATCCAGCACTTGTTCCCGGGTGAGTAGTTTGCCGCTTGAAGGAACCCATACGGCGATACAATCCGGAAATAGTTCAAGCGTTGTTTCTAGCCAGCCTGTCAATAGTTCGCAGCGTTCTTTATATTCCAGCCCCGAGGCGAGGAAGTCAGAAAGCATGAGTTTGTATTTGCAGGTCGCCAGTATTTCTTCGTTGTTCGGGCAATCCCATAATTGACTGCGTTGCATCTGGTCGATCGTGCCTGCGTCGAAATTTTCAAAGTCGGACATGAGTACTTGCGCGGGTACTTTCTGATTGTCCTTGTATTCTACAAGGAATTTCCACACGGCGAAAGTCGATAATGATTCTTTCACGTCTGCCACGATGTCTGTTTTCCCGAAGCGGGCATTTAAAGCTTCTTGTATTACTTTGCCTTGCGGACGATTTTCCCTCTCCTTGAATAACAGATGGATTTGGAATATGTGCTGAAATTCTCCTTTTGTATCTAAATTTTGTTTGAACACTTCGTTCTTGTTTTCTGCCGTACTCATATATCGTGAATGTTTGTCAATACTTGTTTGACAAACATACATCTTTTTGCGGAAGATTCATAGCTTTTGTCGCTTTAGTCGTTCAACAACTCTTTGTATAGTTCGTACAGGTTGTCCCGCAGGTAGAGTACGGCGTATCTTTTTCGGGATATGAGAGTGTTGACCGGGATTCCGGTCGACGCAGAGATTTCTTTAAAGGAAAAGCCTTGTAGTTCGGTTAGTTCGAATACGGTGCGTTGTTCCTCGGGGAGTTCCGCCAAAGCCTTGTCCAGCTCCTCCCACACGAGGGTGCGGGTGTATTCTTTCTCGGGAGAGGTATCCGAATTGAACAGGTATTCGGATACCTCTTTTAATAGTAAGTGTTCTTCGTATTCCCCGTCTGGGGTTGTCAGTTTTTCTTCCTTGTATTTTCGGCTCCTGTCGATGATTAGGTTGCGGGTGACGGAGTACAGCCACGACGAAATCTGCTCGATGGGATGAGCCACGGGGTCTGTTTGAAGGAGTTTGTAGAACACGTCCTGCAAGATATCTTCTCGGTCTTCTTTGCCGGAAACCCGTTTGGCTATGAAACCTTTTAGTTGCGACTGGTGTTTCTTGAAGATTGTCGATATGTCCATTTCGGAAAAGGGTATATATCTGTTCAAACTTGTTCTTGCCCGCCGGTTTGTTCTTTTTTGCCGAAAAAGCGGTCATTGAATAATTCATGATGTTCCTCGAAACGTTGACGGATGAAATCCTTGCGTTCTTCCGGTGACATGTTTTTGAATTTTTCCCGGAAAAGATGAGGATGCTCGCCGTGCGGCATCCCGAATCCGTGGTGCCCGAAACCGTGACGACCGAAGCCCCCGAAAAATAGCCTGCTCAGGATGAAGAGTCCGAGGGCTTGCCAGTAGCTGATGGCAGACCAACCGATGATAGAGGGAATCAGCCAGTTCCACAGCAGCATGATGATGGCCGGAATAGCGGCGAGGGCAAAGAGCATAAACAGCACGTGTAAGCCTTTTCTGTGTTTATTGTTTTTCATGGTATTCGATTTAATAGGTTGTATAAATGTAATATATTTTCGTGAAGTCCTGTAAAAAGTGGACGGATAAAGTGAGTAGGGCGATGACGCCAAGCGTGACGATAAACGGTATCACCGCCCTTACTTCCCGGATTATTACTTTATTATGGTTTCTCATGTTCGTTTCTTTTTTTATAGTTACTCTCGGATTGCAATCCTTTCTATTGTTATAGACGAACGAGAGGAAAGAATATTTTAAAATAAGTCATCTTTTTTTCGTGAAAGGTGTAAAATCTCTTGTAATGTACTATTTTTACACGTGTAAATACGAGATGAGATGAAATACGAATTGAATGATAAACCGGGGCTGTTGCCCATGTTGATGTACGGGTTGCAATGGTGGATCGTTTCTCTGCCTTGCGTGGTGATCATGGGAATTATCGTTTCGAAGCTGCATTACACGGACGTGGCGGAACAGACTTTCTACCTGCAAAAGTTGTTCGGGATCATGGGCGTGGCGATGGTCGTGCAAGTGTTGTGGGGGCATCGGTTGCCGTTGGTTATCGGTCCGGCATCCGTGTTGTTGATTGGGATTCTTGCTACTGTTTCAGCGGGAATTTCCGCCATATACACGGGGATTCTGGTCGGGGGACTGGTGTTGACGGTATTGGCGTACAGTGGTTGGTTGGGAAAATTACAGTTTATTTTCACGCCTCGCGTTGTCACGGTCATTCTGATATTGATTGCTTTCACGTTGACTCCCGTTATTTTGAACCTTGTCATGGGAGATACGGCGCACGGGTTGTTCAATTTGTTTTTCACGTTGCTCATCGTGTTTGCGTTGGTTATCGGGAATAAGTTTTTACGGGGGATATGGAAGTCTACCACGGTGTTGTGGGGGATAGCCGGAGGGGCGCTGGTGTATTATCTGGTGAATGGTTTTCCCGTGTTACCCTCGACGGGGGCAGAAAGCCAAGTATCTCTGTTTAATTTTTCACTGGATTTCGAGGCGGGGACGATATTTTCGTTTTTGTTCTGTTACGTGGCACTTATCGTGAACGAGTTGGGTTCAATTCAAGCCGTGGGATATATGTTGCAAGCCGATAACCTGAATAAACGTACAACCCGGGGCGTGGGGGTTGTCGGGCTCACTAACGTGTTGTCGGGATTGTTCGGGGTGATCGGTCCCGTGGATTATTCCATGAGCCCGGGAGTGATCGCTGCCACGGGGTGTGCCTCTCGCTATACCTTGATTCCGGCGGGTATCGGTTTGATAGCGTGTGCTTTTTTCCCGGCTGTGGTCGGGTTGTTGGTAACGTTGCCGGGGGTGGTCATGGGGGCGATATTGCTTTACTTGATGGCGACGCAGTTGGCGGCGGGGATGCAAATGTTGGTACGTGAACGGGCGATCACGGATTTCGATAGCGGCGTGGTAGTCGGCTTGCCCCTGATGGTGGCGTTGTTGCTGTCTTTCGCTCCCTCGGAAGTGGTGAATCTTATACCTTCTTTGTTTCGCCCGATCGTGGGAAACGGTTTCGTGATGGGAGTCGTGTCCGTGTTGATTCTGGAGCATCTGATCTTTAGAAAGAGCAAACCTGCGTAAGGGGCGTGACGTATACACGGGAAAAAGAGGATTTGTATGAAAGGAATTTATATCTATCATAGCGGGTTTGCCCTTTTGGACGAGGGTGTTACCGTGATTATCGATTATTATAAGGATTCGGCAAATCCGCCGTTGACGGGTGTCGTGCACGGGGAGTTGTTGGGACGTCCGGGTAAACTCTATGTTTTGGCATCCCATGTTCATGCCGATCATTTTAACCCGGATGTGTTGACTTGGAAACATTCACGACCTGATATTCAATATATTTTCTCTAAAGATATTCTTGAAGTGGGACATGTCGGTTTATGGGATGCCTGTTATATCGAGAAGGGTAACGTGTGGACAGACGGGATACTGGAAATAGAGGCGTTCGGTTCCACGGATGCCGGGATTTCATTCTTGCTGCGCTTACGCGGGAAGACGGTTTTTCATGCCGGGGATTTGAATAATTGGCATTGGAAAGAAGAGGCGACCGGGGAAGAGGTGCGGGAAGCGGAAAGTGCGTATCTGGCTGAACTCGATACGCTCGTGCGGAGAACGGATAGCATGGATTTGGTTATGTTTCCTGTCGATCCCCGTTTGGGGGAGGACTATATGTTGGGGGCGAAGCAATTTATAGATCGGTTCCGCGTGGGAACGTTTGTTCCGATGCATTTTGACGACGTTTACGATAAAGCGAATGCTTTCCGGGAATATGCCGGGGAACGAGGCGTTCGTTTCGTGAGTTTGGAGTATAAAGGAGAGGAGTTTATGATTTAAGATTGGGCGATTTACGATTGCCGATTCTGTGATTGTATGAATTTTTAAATTTAAAATTGTTGTGCTATGGAGATTAAAAGTCGATTTGACCATTTCAATTTTAACGTGCTTGATTTGAACAGAAGCATTCGTTTTTACGAGAAAGCCTTGGGATTAAAGGAAGTCCGCCGGATGGAAGCCAAAGACGGTTCCTTTATTTTAGTGTATATGGGTGAGGAAAAGACCGGGTTCCTGTTGGAATTGACGTGGATGCGGGATCGGAAAGAACCCTACGACTTGGGAGAGGGGGAATTTCACCTTTGTATGCGTGTTCCCGGCGATTATGATGAAGTACGGGCGTACCACAAGCAAATGGATTGCGTGTGCTACGAGAATACTGATATGGGGCTTTATTTTATTGCTGATCCTGACGGGTATTGGATCGAGATACTGCCGGAATAAGATTTTGTGATGATTCAACCGGAAGTCTGTAAAAATTGTTATCTTTGTTCTATTGGATAATAAAAACAGATTCGTTATGAGATACTTGAATCCTAAGGCAGACCTGACTTTTAAACGGGTGTTCGGCGAGCATCCCGATTTGGTGATGAGTTTACTCAACGCTTTGCTTCCGCTTGCTCCCGGTCAAGATATTACCGATATCGAGTATTTGCCCGCGGAGATGGTGCCGGAGAATCCTTTGCGTAAGAACAGTATCGTGGATGTACGTTGCAAGGATCAGCAGGGACGGCAGTTTATCGTGGAAATGCAGATGATTTGGTCTCCCGAGTTCAAGTTGCGGGTGTTGTTTAATGCTTCAAAGGCTTACGTGCGACAAATGGATAGTGGTGAGAACTATCATTTATTGCAACCCGTGTATTCATTGAATCTGGTAAATGAAATTTTTGAGCCGGACTTGGAAGGGTATTATCACCATTACAAGATGGTTCATGTTGAAAATTCCAATAAGGTGATCGACGGGCTACAGCTTATTTTCGTGGAATTGCCTAAATTTACCCCTCATTCATACGCCGAAAAAAAGATGCAGGTGCTTTGGTTGCGTTATCTGACAGAGATTGACGAGCAAACTCTTGAAGTGCCTGCGGAACTTCTGGAAAATCCGGAAGTGAAAAAAGCGGTGGATGCGCTGGAAAAGTCAGCGTTTACCCCGGCGCAGTTATTAGGTTACGAAAAATTCTGGGATATTATCAGCGTGGAGAAAACGCTGTTTTATAGTGCGGAACAAAGAGGAATAGCCGCTGGATTAGAGAAAGGACTTGCTGAAGGAATAGAGAAAGGGCTTGCAGAGGGGCGTGAAAAAGGACTGACCGAAGGACGCAAAGAGGAAAAGCAAGAGATTGTCAGGAATATGAAATCTCTTGGAATTGCCCCGGAGGTTATTGCTAAAGCCACAGGCTTGATCTTGGAGGATATCGCTGGATTATAATTCTTCTGTAATTATAGGGAACCCCGGTAATATTCATCGAGGTATTTTTGCCTTGAGGTGGAAGAATGGGTATTGTCTGAAATGTATTCCCGTGGAAAAATTGAAATGATCTCGCACGTGAAATAATCGTTCGCCGAGAATTCCGAGTTGTCTTCCCGGGGAAATGCCGGGAAGGTGCTGTTATCATGCCGTTAAGCCGCCTTGTCGGGTTAGCGGCAATTCAAGGGCAGGTTAACGAGGGGGGGGACAGTACTGTATCGCCCGTGTGGTAAGGGGTGAGGAGAGATGGAAAATTTGGTCTTCTTGGAGGATGACGAGGGTATTATACCTCCGTCCGGTATTCTAGGGGCGTTTTTCCCACCATACGCCGGAAGAATTTGCAGAAAAACGAGGCGTTTGGGAAGTTCAAGTCGTTGGCTATCTGGTACACGGGGTTATCACTATGGCGCAACATTAGTTTTGCCTCTTGGATGATAGCTTCATTTATCCATTCCATGATCGTGCGGTTGCTCGCTTGGCGGATCAACGTGCTCAAGTAACGCGGCGTGAGGTACAGGTGGTCGGCATAGAACGCCACGTTGCGCTCGCTGACGGCGTGCTTGTTCACGAGATCGAGAAATCGGTTGAACACTTCTTCTTGACGTGTGCATTTATGTTGATCGGCGGAACGGTTTTTTTCTTGGAAATAAGTAATTTGGTGAAACAGGGTCGATATAAGGCTTTGGACGATCTTTTTCGGGAAAGGGGTGTCATGCACGACATCCCATAGTAGTGAGAATATGTTTTCCAGTCGTTGTTCGTCGGTTGCTTCCAGAGGCAGGCGAAGGTAAAGCCGCCCGTGTAAATAACTCGTCAACAGTTCTTCTTTTTGCCATCCTTCCATGTAGCTATTGGCGAATCCCAGCATAGACAGGTCGCAGTCCGGCGAGAGGTCGCTGAATTGAAGTACCGTGCCGGGTGAAGCGACCACCAGTTGATGTGCCTCTAGCATGACTTCCCGCAGGTTGGCATACACGCGGACATGACCGGAACGGAGGTGCACGATACGTCCTTCCGTCAGCCTGTACGGTTGTCCGGGAACGATAAGCGTGCCTTCCAGACCTTTCAAACCGGTGATCGAGCGCACGAGTCCGAATTCTCCGGAAATGAAACGAGATACGTTACAAGGTTCAATCGGGAATTCATGCACCTGTTTTAAGGCGAGTGCCAGCAATCCTTTTGCTTTCATAGTTTAGAGAATATTTCCCGCAAAGATAATATTTTGTTCTAGTATACCCTGAAATTAATGGAAAATCGAACAAATAGAACATTATTCGAGATGAACAGAACCTTAGAATCGGATATAGAGTATATATCTTTGTCGTAGAAATAATTTTAAATAAATATAACATGATACGTGTGTTTTTTCTTGCACTGTTTGTCGGTTGGGGAACGAATGTTTTCGGGCAACTGACTCTCGACGAGTGCCGGCGGAAGGCTCAGGTCAACTACCCGCTTGCCCGCCAGTACAAGTTGATCGAGTTGTCCGAAAATTACAGTCTGGCAAATGTCGCGAAAGGGAATTTGCCTCAAGTAACCCTTAGTGGCAAAGTTTCTTACCAGAGTGATGTTACTGAATTGCCTGTCGATTTACCCGGGGTTTCTATAAAGTCTTTGCCGAAAGATCAGTATCAGATAATGGTCGAGGTGAAACAGAACATCTGGGACGGAGGGCTTATCCACCACCGGAAGCGGCAGACCGAGGCATCGTCAAACGAGGCAAAGAGTCAGTTGGACGTGAGTATGTACGACTTGAATGAACGGGTCAACCAAGTGTATTTCGCTATTTTGTTGCTGGACGAGCAGTTGGAGCAGAATACCTTGCTGAACGAGGATTTGCAACGTAATTTGAAGAATATCATGGCTTATCGGGATAACGGGATTGCGAACAATGCCGACGTGGATGCCGTGCAGGTGGAGATACTCGATAATCGTCAGCGGCGTGCCGGGTTGGAGGCCAGTCGAAAAGCCTACACGCGTATGTTGTCCTTGCTGATCGGCGAGGAGTTGACGACAGGTACCCGACTCGTTAAGCCCGGTACACCGGCACTGGATACCTCGGGACGTATTAACCGCCCTGAACTTCGTTTGTACGAGGCACAGGAATACACGCTGGATGTCCGTCGGCAATCCTTGAAGACGGGGTATCATCCCCGGCTCGGTCTTTTCGCCCAAGGGGCTTACGGTAATCCGGGGCTGGATATGTTGAAGAATTCCTTTGAACCTTATTATATCGTAGGGGCACGTTTGAGTTGGAATTTTGGTAGCCTGTACACGCTGAAGAACGATAAACGCAAATTGGATACCGAGCGGCAACAAGTACAGAGCAACCGGGATTTGTTCCTTTTTAACACGCGGCTTCAAGTCGCAGAGGAGGACGGGAATATCAGCGCTTTGCGACAACAGATGAAAGACGATAACGAGATCATCCGTCTGCGGACGAATATTCGCGAGGCGGCGGAAGCCAAGGTGGCGAACGGGACGTTGACCGTGACGGAAATGCTGCGCGAATTGACGAACGAGAGCATGGCTCGCCGGAATAAAGCGTTGCACGAGATACAGTTACTCATGGATATGTACCGGCAGAAACATTTGGTGAATGAATAATGAAAATAAAGAATTTAAAAATATGACGTGTATGAAACCATTATATCTTTTTGCATTGGCAACATTAGTAGGCTTATCCGCTTGTCGTACTTCCGGGGAATACGATGCCACCGGAACTTTTGAAGCGACTGAAATCATCGTGTCGGCGGAAGCTAACGGCAAGTTGTTCTTTCTGGACGCGGAGGAGGGAACCCGCCTCACGCGGGGAGCGGAGGTGGGTTTGATAGATACGGTACAACTCTATTTAAAGAAACTGCAACTCTTGGCAAGTATGAAATCGGTCGAGAAACAGCGTCCCGATATTCAGAAGCAGATAGCCGCCACGAGGGAACAGATAGCGACTGCCGAGCGCGAGCGGGCACGGGTGGAGAACCTGTTGAAAGCGAATGCCGCCAATCAAAAGCAGTTGGATGATTGGGATTCGCAACTTTCGGTATTGCAACGGCAATTGGACGCGCAGGTTTCCTCGTTACAAAACAGCACGGCAAGCCTGAACGAGCAGAGTTCCTCGGTGGCGATTCAAGTTGCACAAGTCGAAGACCAGTTACGGAAATGCCATATTCTCGCGCCTATCAGCGGTACGGTGTTGAGTAAATACGCCGAGCCGGGCGAATTGGCAACGACGGGGAAACCGCTTTTCAAGATCGCGGATGTGGGGAATATGTACTTGCGTGCCTATATCACTTCTGCCCAACTTTCAACCGTCAAGCTGGGGGACGAGGTGAAAGTCTTTGCCGATTTCGGCGGGGAGAACCGGAAGGAATACACGGGTACCGTCACGTGGATAGCCGAAGAGGCAGAGTTTACGCCGAAAACGATATTGACCAAGGACGAACGGGCGAACCAAGTGTACGCGGTAAAGATCGCCGTTCGTAACGAGGGGACGATAAAGATCGGTATGTACGGTGAAGTAAAATTCTGATTATGGAATATCTGGTAGAAGTCAGTCACGTCGGTAAACGGTACGGTGAAGTGGAAGCCCTGCGGGATGTTTCCTTCAGCGTGAAGCGGGGGGAAGTGTTCGGGCTTATCGGGCCGGACGGTTCGGGAAAAACCACGCTTTTCCGTGTTCTTACCACTTTATTACTAGCGGACGAGGGGGAGGGGCGTGTCAACGGTTGTGACGTGGTCGGCGACTACCGGGCAATCCGGCGGAGCGTGGGGTATATGCCGGGGAAATTCTCGCTTTACCCGGAATTGACGGTAGAAGAGAATCTGACGTTTTTCGCCACGGTATTTAACACGACCGTTGAAGCCAATTACGACCGGATAAAGGAGATTTACGACCAGATAGCTCCTTTCAAAGACCGTCGGGCGGGGGCTTTGTCGGGCGGGATGAAGCAGAAGCTTGCCTTGTGTTGCGCGTTGATACATGACCCCGCCGTGCTTTTCCTCGACGAGCCTACCACGGGGGTAGACCCCGTGTCGCGCAAGGAGTTTTGGCAGATGCTCCGCCGCTTGCAGGAGCGGGGTGTCACGATAGTGGTGTCGACGCCTTTTATGGACGAGGCGAAGTTGTGCGACCGTATCGCCTTTATACAGGAAGGAAGTATCAAAGGAATCGACACGCCGGAAGTCATCCTGGAACAGTTTAAAGCTATCCTTTGCCCGCTGGGGCTGGAACGGGATATTTCCCGGCAGGAAGAACAGCCTGTTATCCGGGTGGAGAAACTGGTCAAACGGTTTGGAACTTTCACGGCGGTAGACCATATTTCGTTCGAGGTAAAACGAGGTGAAATCTTCGGTTTCCTGGGGGCGAACGGGGCGGGGAAGACTACCGCCATGCGTGTGCTCTGTGGTTTGAGCAAGCCCACGGCAGGGAGAATCGAGGTGATGGGGTACGACGTGAGTACGCGAAGCGAAGATGTGAAAAAACATATCGGCTACATGAGCCAGAAGTTTTCCCTTTACGAGGATTTGAAAGTATGGGAGAACGTGCGCCTTTTCGCTGGTATTTACGGGGTTCCCGAGGGTGAAATAGCACCTCGTACCGAACAGATGTTAAAGCGTATCGGTTTGCACGGGGAGCGGGAAACCTTGGTGAAGCAACTCCCGTTGGGATGGAAACAGCGCTTGGCTTTCTCCGTGTCGATCTTTCATGAACCGCGGGTGGTGTTCCTCGATGAGCCGACCGGTGGGGTTGATCCCGTCACGCGCAGGCAGTTCTGGGAATTGATCTATCAAGCTGCCGATCGGGGTATCACGATTTTCGTCACCACGCATTACATGGACGAGGCGGAGTATTGTGACCGTATTTCCATGATGGTCGACGGACAGATCAAGGCGCTCGACACGCCGGAAGCCTTGAAGGCACGTTATCATGCCAAGGACATGGATGAGGTGTTCCGCCAGTTGGCACGTTATGCAACCCGTTCATCCGATTAATATAGTGATTATGAAACAGTTTATCGCTTTTGTCAAAAAGGAATTTTACTATATCTCGCGGGACAGGCGCACGATGCTTATTCTTGTCGGTATGCCTATCGTGCAGATTATCCTCTTTGGTTTTGCTATCTCTACCGAGGTGAAAAACGTGCAGACGGGAATCCTTACTTCCTCGGTTGACGCCGATACACGGTATATTATCGACTGGATTGACGCCAGTGAGTATTTTACCGTGAAACACGTGGTACATTCCGCGGACGAGCTGAATCGGTTGTTCCGCCGGAACGAGATTGAACTGGGTGTTGTTTTTTCCGCCCAATTGCAACGGCAACGTTTCGATAGCGAAAATATACAGGTTATCGTCGATGCCACTGACCCTAACTTGGCGGTGATGCGCGGCAGTTATGCCGGTGGTGTCATTGCCGGAGTGCGGGTGGAACTCTTGCAAACGGGGATGATACAACCCTCTTTCGTCATACATAACAAGTTGCTGTTCAACCCGCAGATGCGCAGTGCTTATAATTTCGTGCCGGGTGTGATGGGGTTGATTCTGATGCTTATTTGTGCCATGATGACCTCGATCTCGATTGTCCGGGAGAAAGAAACGGGCACCATGGAAATTCTTCTCGTGTCACCCATGAATCCGCTTTTTGTCATTCTTTCAAAAGTGGTACCCTACTTCATGCTTTCGATATTGAACTTGACAACGATCTTGCTGTTATCCGTTTTCGTGCTGGATGTCCCGATAGCGGGAAGTCTTGCCAGCCTGTTAGGTGTGTCGCTATTGTTTATTTTCGTGTCGCTGTCGCTCGGCTTGCTTATATCCAGTATCACTCGCACGCAGGTAGCCGCTATGCTGGCGTCGGGAATGGTGCTGATGATTCCTTCCATTATATTGTCCGGTATCATCTTCCCGATCGAGAGTATGCCCGGAATCTTGCAAGGTATAGCCTGTCTTATCCCGGTGCGCTGGTATGTTGACCTCGTGCGCAAGCTGATGATAGAAGGTGTCCCCTTCGGTTACGTGTGGCAGGAAACCGCCATACTGTTAATTATGGCAGTGATACTGATCGGTATTACCACCCGTTCGTTCAAGAATCGTTTAGAATAAGGAGGAAATGCAATGATACTACGTTACCTTATCGAGAAAGAGTTCAAACAGTTGAAGCGGAATAGTTTTCTACCCCGCCTCATCCTGATATTTCCTTGCGTGATGATGCTCGTGCTGCCTTGGGCGGCAACGTTGGAGATCGAAGACCTGCGTATTGCCGTTGTCGACAATGACCACAGTCCCTCGTCGCGACGGTTGGTACATCGTATCGAGGCGTCCCGTTATTTCAAGTTGACCGAATTATCGCCCGCTTATCGTGAAGGGCTTGACGTTATCGAAAGGGGAAAGGCGGATGTGTTACTGGAAATCCCGCGTGGTTTCGAGAAGGAGCAAGTGAACGGGCGAGCGACCTCGGCTTCGGTCGTTATTAATGCCGTGAACGGCTCG